>JACQAD010000080.1 GCA_016195125.1 Magnetospirillum sp. | reverse complement strand
GTCAGGCCCCGGCAGACGCCGTCGACCATGATCAGGTCCAGCGCGACGTATTCGATGAAGAATTCGACGTCGCGGCGCAGCGACTGGCCGTAGAGGGTGTGCAGGATGGCGTGGCCGGTGCGGTCGGCCGCGGCGCAGGCGCGCTGCACGGGGGCCGCGCCGAAGTCGCGCATGTGGCCGCCGAAAGGGCGCTGGTAGATCTTGCCTTCCGGGGTGCGCGAGAACGGCACGCCGAAATGCTCGAGCTCGTGGACCGCCGGCACCGCCTCGCGGCACATGTATTCGATGGCATCCTGGTCGCCCAGCCAGTCCGACCCCTTGACGGTGTCGTACATGTGCCACTTCCAATTGTCCTCGGCCATGTTGCCGAGCGAGGCGCCGATGCCGCCCTGGGCGGCGACGGTGTGGGAGCGGGTGGGGAACACCTTGGTGATGCAGGCGGTCTTGAAGCCGGCCTGACCCATGCCCATGGTGGCGCGGAGGCCGGCGCCGCCGGCGCCGACGACCACCACGTCGTAGGTGTGGTCGATGATCTTGTAGGCGGCCATGGCGTCAGGCTCCAATCGCGACTTTGAGGATCGACACCGTCATGAAGACGGCGAGGAAGGCGGCGGCAAGCTTGGCGCCGACCAGGGCGGCGACCTTCTTGCACTCGCAGTGGACGTAATCCTCGACCACGACCTGCAGGCCCAGCTGGGCATGGTAGAGCACGGTCAGCACGGTCAGCAGCAGCAGGCTGGCATTGCCGGGCTTGCCCATCCAGCCCTTGAAGGTGGCGTAATCGGCGTGGGACAGGCCGATTACGGCGACGACGAACCACAGGGTCAGGGGGATCAGGAAGATGGCCGTGACGCGCTGGGCGATCCAGTGGCCGGCGCCTTCCTTGGCGGAACCGAGGCCGCGAGCGCGGCCGAGCGGGGATTGGAGGCTCATGGCGTGTGTTCCCCTCGAATTACAGGCCGAAGATCCAGGCCAGCACCGTCAGCGCCGCTGCGGCGACCACGACCATGCGACCCGACTTGTCGGCATCAGCGATTTCATAGCCACGGCCCTTGTCCCAGAACAGGTGACGGATGCCGTTGCACAGATGGTAGAACAGGGCCGCCGTCCAGCCGAACAGGACCAGCTTGCCCAGCCACGAGCCGAGCAGCGCCTGGGCGTGACCATAGGCCACCGGCCCATAGGCGGCGGAAGCCAGCCAATACGCCAGAACGATGGTGCCAGCCGCCAGGGCGATGCCGGTGATGCGGTGGCTGATGGACAAGATGGCCGTGAACGGCATCTTGTAAACCTGAATATGAGGCGATAGCGGCCGGGTGCGCGTTGTCATGGCAATGCCCCTGAAATACGGACGATCGGAAGGCCGGGCGGCCCTCCCCCTTTGCGGCGATGCGGCAAGTGTTTAGCCGCTCACGCCGCCGGAGTCAACGATAGGAAACCACACTTTTCGGCAGGGCAGCCTACCCGGAGGGAGTAGGGCTCGCCACCCCGCCCGGCGCGATACGGCCAAATGCCTGGGGTGATGCACTTTTCGATGGCGGGGTGGGCTCGGAGGCATGATGGGGCTAGGTGGTGTATTCGGGTCAGTATCGCTTCTTGAGACACTCGATTGCCGTAAAGCGTGGAAGCGACGGTTCAGAGCGCATTCTGTTCATGAGATCCCTGTACATGGATTGGGCAACCGGCTGGACAAGGCCTCCCGGAATTCGAAAGCGGTACATCGGGTGCGGATCGACCCATTCGAATGCATGGTCAAATTCGTTCCGCAGGTACTCGTAAATTCCCCAACGAATATTGTTTAGAAACTCAGCGATCGTACTGATGTGGTAGTTCAATATGTCGTCGTGGAACCAGGCGTAGAATTCTTTAAGGATCAGGTATCCATTTCCAGCTTCGATGGGGAGGCCATTCTCCGCCAGGATGTTGCAAATCTTGGAAACATCGGACTCAAGGCGTGAAAAATTGTGCTTTGCGATATTTCCGCAAATTTTCAGGAAGTCGATGCGCTTGACGTCGATGTCTAATTCCAAACCGATGGAGGGCAGCCAGACCTTTTTGACCTGGGCCTTTGTGTCCAGCCATTGCGAAAATGCATCCACCGGTTCACAGATCATGCCGGAAATTGCGCCAAGTTTCGGTGCGGTGTGTATTTTATTTAAATAGAAGAGATAACTTTGTTGTGAGCCTTTTGCCTTTGCGGGAGGCATGGGAAGGCCAAAGGGCATGGGTTCCTTTCCCCTCGAATGGGGGCGCGACAGGAAGTCGACCAGCAAAACGTTGAATAGGCGTTGATGGGTGCTTGTCGTCGGCAATAAATTGGTGTCTGAGGTCCGTTCACCCAGAACGAACATCTCGCGGTTCACCATGTCGTCGATCATTCCCCATACGGCTTCGAGGATGATCACTTCCTGCTCGAGGTTGTTGTAGGCACTCATCGCCGGCCTTGGTCGCAGATGGTGTGCAAGGCCGCTTCCAGCGGATCCAAGTCTTCCGTCACCACGTCCCAGATACGCCGGGTATTGGTCCGGAAGTACTCGTGAACAATACGGTCACGGATTCCCGCGATGGCCCGCCAGGGAATCTCTGGATGAGCGTCCTTGAGTTCGGGGCTCAGGTTCTTTGCCGCCTCACCGATGATTCCAATGGAATAGAGGATGGATCGTACGACGGTTGGGCTGCGGGCGAAGGCCGTATAGTCCATGCCGCAGGTGTCTGATCGGATGTCGGCAATTGCGGCAAGGATATCGTCGATCCGGGCCTTGCCGTCGCGAACCATCAGAAGACCCGTACGTGTTCTTGATCGAATGCCGTACGCACTGCCGGACGGAAGGCGACGGTTTCTCCCAAATCGACGGGGCGTCCAAGAATTTCCTCAAGCCGCAGGCGTGTGTCTTCCATGCGGATCAGGGAAAAGGGGTGCCCGGGCTGGATATCCACAGCGATATCGACATCGCTGTCGGCGCGCTCCTCTCCCCGCACCAATGATCCGAAGATGGAGAGATGCAGAACGCCTCGGCGGCGAAGTTCCGGTTCCTCTCGCCTGATTCGCGACATCACGTCGTCGAGCAGTTTTCCCATGATGTTCACCGGCAGCCTAGCCTCCGTAGACGAGAATCCGGGAAGCTCGATCCTGTCCAGCACTTCGGTCCAGGCGTGGATGGTGTCGCCGGCGAAGGTGGGGTTGGTGTGGCGGCCGCCGTTGATGGCGACGATCTTGAAGGCGTTGGCCAGGCCGTTGAAGGACAGCGCCCGGGCCAGGCTGATGATGTGGCCGCCATAGATCAGGCGGCGGCCGAAACGGCCCTGGCCTTCGGTGTACTGGTTGAAGTGGACCTTGGCGGTGTTCTGCCACAGCCTGGTGGCGATCATGTGCTCGGCTTCCTCGATGGTCATGCCGTCCACATGGTCGATCTTCTCGCCCACCACGTAATCGTCCCACAGATGGGGCGAGCCGGCCAGAACCTTGTCATAGGCGGCCAGATCGAGGCCGTCGGGGAGAAGCAGGTCGGCGGCGGCGACGGCGTTGGGCAGGTCGGGAACCGTCTCCTCGGCGATGATCGCGTTGTCGCCGGGATAGACCGGCTCGCCGAAACGCCCGGCGGCATAGCCCAGGTTGGCGACGGCGTTGAGGCTGATATCGGGGACGGTCTTGCCGAACACCACGTGGAAGGCCAGTAGGTCGTCCACCGGGGCGAGATGGCCCATGGCCTGGGCGCCCAGGCCGATGGATTTGGCGAACTCTGCCGAGGAATTGACGGCGAAGCGCGAGCCGTACAGCCCGGTATACAGCGCCACGTCGCCGGTGGTGACGGTGCGCGGCGTGGCGTGGTTGATCACCTGGCCGAGGCGGAAATCCTCGAAGAAATTACCGGCATTGGTCTTGGTCATGATGGTGTCCTTTGTCTGTCCCTCGGGCGCCGGGCGAGGCCCTTGCGCTTGGCTCCGGGGCGCGTACTGCGCCCGCGCCTGCCGACGCAGGCTCTCGGTGCTTTCCGGGAAATGGTTAACCCTTCAGATCCGCTTCAAGCTTGGCGATCTGCTCGGCCTGGCCGACCAGACGCCGCGCGTTGTCCACATGCAGGTTCTCGATCAGCTTGCCGTCGACCACCACCACGCCCTTGCCGGCGGCGGCGGCCTCGGCATGGGCGGCGATGATCTTCCGGGACCACTCGATCTCCTTTTCCGACGGAGCGAAGACGCGGTTGGCGGCGTCGATGGTCTTGGGATGGATCAGGGTCTTGCCGTCGAAGCCCAGTTCCAGGCCTTGCTGGCAGGCGAAGGCGAAGCCCTCGTCGTCGTTCAGGTCGAGGTAGACGCCGTCGATCACGGCCAGGCCATAGGCGCGGGCCGCCAGCAGGCACAGACCCAGGCTGGTGATCATCGGCAGGCGGTCGCGGGTATGGGCACAGTGCAGATCCTTGGCCAGATCCGAGGTGCCCATGACGAAGCCGGCCATGCGGGGCGAGGCGGTGGCGATCTCCTCGGCCCGCAGGATGCCCTTGGGAGTCTCCATCATGCACCAGATGGCCATGGAGGCGGGCGCTCCATTGGCCTCCATGATCGCTTCCACCAGACGCACCGCGTCGGCGCTTTCCACCTTGGGGATCAGGATGCCGTCGGCGCCCGAGCTCGCGGCGGCGGCCACGTCGGCATGGCCCCAGGCGGTGGCCAGGGAATTGACGCGGATCAGCAACTCGCGCGAGCCGTAGCCGCCGGCCTTGACGGCCTCGACCACCTGGCGGCGGGCCTCGTCCTTGGCATCGGGGGCCACCGCGTCCTCGAGATCGAGGATCAGGCCGTCGGCGGCCAGGGTGCGGGCCTTGTCCAAAGCGCGGGGATTGGAGCCGGGCATATAAAGGACGGAGCGGCGGGGCCGCGCATTGGTCGCCATGGACGAAACTCCCGTGAGTTTGGAAAAAGCGGCGGCAGCCTACCAACACCCCTATCCGATGGCAAGGTTGCAGCGCAATAAAGCGTCGTTTATACCCCGCCTGCCATGAAGATTCTTTCTTTCCAATCGGCGGTCGCCTTTGGGCATGTGGGTAATTCGGCGGCGGTCTTTCCGCTGCAGCGCATGGGCCTGGATGTCTGTCCGGTGGACACCGTTCAATTCTCCAACCATCCCGGCTATGGCACCTGGAAGGGCGCCTGCCTGCCGGCCGAGCAATTGGCCCTGGTCGTGGAAGGGCTGAGCGAGGCCGGATTGCTGGAACGGTGCGGCGCGGTTCTGTCGGGCTATCTGGGCCAGGCGGCGACCGGCGCCGTCTTGGCCGACGCGGTGGGCCGGATCAAGGCCCATCATTCCGAGGCGATTTATCTGTGCGACCCGGTCATGGGGGATGACGGGACCGGGCTCTACGTGGACCCGGCCCTTCCCGAGATTTTCTCGACCCTGTTGCTGCCCCTGGCCGATCTGGCCACCCCCAACCGCTTCGAGCTTGGCATACTGACCGGTCTGTCGATCGATTCGGTGGAGGATGCCGTGCGGGCGGCCAATGCTCTGCTGAGCCGGGGGGCGGGGGCGGTGGTGGTCACCAGCCTGCCGGCGGGTGAGAACATGATCGCCTGTCTGGCGGTTACCGGCGACGGCGCCTGGATGGTGCGCACCCCGCTATTGCGTTTCAAGATCGCCCCCAACGGGGCCGGCGATCTGCTGTCGGCCCTGCTGCTGGGGCACCGGCTCAAGGGCAGAGCCCTGCCCGAGGCCCTGTCCATGGCGGTTTCCAGCCTGTACGGGGTTCTGGACAAGACCCGTCAGGAGGGCGGCCGGGAACTGGCCCTGGTGGCGGCTCAGAACGAGATCGCCGTGCCCACCCGCTTCTTTCCGCCGCTCCGCCTGCCCTAGGCTCCACGGGCCTGGGCCAGCCAAGGACGTTGCGTCCATGGCGGATTTGGTCTTTATGGGGCACAGGTCAATCACCCGGACGGCGCCCCTTGGATTCCAGTCTCTTCCTGCGCGGTATCGCCATCGGTTTCGCCATCGCCGCCCCTATCGGACCGGTGGGGATTCTGTGCATCCGCAAGGCGCTGGCCGACGGGCGGCTGGCGGCCTTCGTCGCCGGCCTGGGCGCGGCCTGCGCCGACACCATCTTCGGCGGCATCGCGGCCTTCGGCATCGGCGCGGTGATGGACTTCATCGACGGCCAGATGGTGGTTCTGAAGGTCATCGGCGGCGCCTTCATGATCGCTCTGGGCGTGCATACCTGGCGGTCGGCGGCCATCACGGTGGAGGCGGAGCCGGGCAAGGGGCCGGGCATGCTCCGCGACTTCCTGTCCACCCTGGTCATCACCATCACCAATCCCGGCACCATCTTCGGGGTGGCCGGCGTCTTCGCCGCCCTGGGCCCCATGGGGCGGCCGAGCGTGGGCTTGCCCACCTCCTTGCTGGTGGCGGGCATTTTCACCGGTTCGGCGCTGTGGTGGCTGACCCTGTCGGCGGCGGCCTCGGCGGCGCGCAACCGCTTCACTCCCGAGCGGATGCGGCTGTTCAACCATCTCTCGGGGGCGTTGCTGATGATCTTCGGGATGGTGGCTGCCGCCAGCCTGCTATTTTAGCCGGCGCCGCAGCAGAATTTCCGCCTGTCCCGGAGCCACCAGATCGTCCAGAGGGGTGATCTCGGCAAAGCCGTTGGCGGCGTAAAAGCCTCGCGCCGCGGTATTGAAGTCCGAGACGCAGGCCCACAGATTGGGCGAGATTGCCGCCGCCCGCGCGGCGATCCAGGTGATGACCTCCCGCCCCAATCCCTTGCCCTGATGACCGGGCAGGATGGCAAACAGCTCGATATAGGGGCCGCGCAGCCAGGGATGGCGCAGGCCCAGCAGACCGGCCGGGCCGCCGCCGCCATCCTCGACCACGAAGCGCACCAGCGCGCCGTCGTCGCGTTCCAGATAGCGGGCCAGGGTGGCGGCGCCATAGCCCAGCCGCGCCCAGGGATCGATCCGGCTCAGGGCCTCGGCCAGGGCGGCGCCTTCGCCGCTCTCCAAGGGCCGCAACTGCCCGCCGGCCAGGGCGTGGCGCTCGGGTGGAAAGGTGGTCATGATGTCTGTCCCTCAAGCGCCGGGCGGATGCTCTCGCATCCTTGGCTCCTCCGCTGCGCTGCGGGCGCCTCAACGGCGCCGCGCTTCGGCTTCGCCTTGCTCATGATGTCTGTCCCTCAAGCGCCGGGCGGATGCTCTCGCATCCTTGGCTCCTCCGCTGCGCTGCGGGCGCCTCAACGGCGCCGCGCTTCGGCTTCGCCTCGCTCATGATGTCTGTCCCTCAAGCGCCGGGCGGATGCTCATGGCAGCACTTCATCGAGGCGGACGAAGCGATAGCCGCGCCGGCCCAGCTCGTCCAGGATCGCCGGCAAGGCGGGGCCGGTGGCCGGTGCCCGCTGGTTGACGTGGAAGATCAAGATAGAGCCCGGCCGGGTCTTGCTCAGCACCCACTCGCGCAGATGTTCGGGCGTTACCCCTCTGGCCGGATCGCCCGAGGCGAAACTCCAATGCACCACCTTGTGGCCGCTCTCCTCGACCAGAGCCAGCGCCGCCGCATCGTAATTGCCGGCGGGAAAGCGGAAATAGCGGGGTTTGCGCCCGGTGACGCCTTCGATGACGGCATCGGCTTCCTCGATCTGGCGGCGTAGCGCGGCCGGGTCCAGGCGTTCCATGTGCTGGGGATGGTCGAGGGAATGGTTCTCCACCTCGACGAAGGGCAGAAGCGCCAGCCGCCCCAGTTCCTTGGCGTTGCGCCGGGCGAACAGGCCGGTGGCGAAGATGGTGAAGGCGATCTTGCGGCGTTCCAGCACCTCCAGGATCGAACGGTCCAGCCAGGCCGGCGCTCCCTTGCCCTCGCAGGCGTCGAAGGTCAGCGCCACCACCTTGTCATCGCCGGGTAGGCGCTCGATCACCTCGGCCCGCGCCGGCAGGGCGGCGATCAGCAGGACGAGGGAGAGGAGGCGGATCAGCATCCGGCGATCAGACTTGCCGCGTCGGCGGCCAGGCGGGCGGCTACACTCGTCCAGTCGCCGGGAGTGGGCTGGCGGTACAGTCGCGCATTGGGATACCAGGGGCAATCATCGCCCTGGCGGAGCCAGCGCCAATCCGGGCGGTTCTGAAGCATGATCCAGGTCGGCCGCCCCAGGGCGCCGGCCAGATGCGCCACCGACGTGTCCGAGGTGATGACCAGATCCAGATTGGCCATTACCGCCGCCGTATCGACGAAGGCATCGCCGCCGGAATCGAAATCCTCGCCCAGATTCTCGACCGACATGCCGGGGGGAAGGCCGGACAATTGCTCCAGGCCATGATTCTTCTGCAGGCTGATGAGCCGGATGCCGGGCAGGCGCGCCAGGGGCGCCAGGGCGGCAAGGGGGACGGAGCGCCCGAGATCGGCGGCTCCCAGCGGATTGCCCTGCCAGTTCACTCCGATCTTGAACCCGCCCGCCCCCAGGCGCTGGTGCCAGCGTGAAACCTGCTGGGGATCGGGGTCGAGATAGGGAACCTTGGCGGGGATGGCGTCCGGCTCGCAGCCGAACAGCCGGGGCAGGCTCATGAGCGGAATGTAGGTGTCGAAGGCTTCCGGCATCTCCCGCACGACAGATCCGGTCCAGCGCAAGCCTTGCAACAGGGCATGCAGATGCGGCTGGGCATTGAGATAAAAGGTGACCTGGCCGTCGGGAATTTCAGCCAGAAAGCGCGCGAACTGGAAGGTGTCGCCCAGGCCCTGCTCGGCGCAGACCAGCAGATGCCGCCCGGCCAGGGGCTCGCCCGCCCATTCCGGCTGGGCATAGCCGCCCTTATGGGCGCCGGGGACGTGCCAGCGATATTCGTATTCGCGAAAGCCCTCGCCCCATTGGCCGGTGGCCAGCAGGGCGTAAGCCAGGTTGTTGTGGGCTCGGGCCATGCCGGGTTCTTGGCGCAGGGCGCTCCGATGCAGGTCGATGGCATCCTCGAGACGGCCCATACGCTCGTAGGACGCACCGAGATCGGTCAGGACGTCGGCGTAATCCGGCCGCAATTCCAAGGCCTTGCGCTGAAACTCGGCGGCCTGCTCGTAAAGGCCCTTCTGGAAATGCTCGGCGCCGTTGCGGGCATAGGCCTGAACCAGCAAGGCCCTGGCGCGGGCATCGTCCGGGTTCGAGGCCAGCACCGTGTTCAGCTTCTTGATGGCCGCATCCACATGCCCATTGTCCAGGAACGCCGCCGCCAGATGGATGGCTTGGCCGGGCGACTGGGCGAAATGGAATGGGGTCATGGATCGGGTCCAGGCAGGATCGGGGCGCTAGAAATCCAGGTCGGCATAATGCCGGGGCGGCGGCACGCCGGGCAGGTGGTCGGCCAGCAGGGTGCGGAAGCTGGGTCGCGACTTGACGCGGGCATACCAATCCTTGGCCGGCCCGTGGCTGTCCCAGGGCACGTCGCCCACGTAATCCACCGCCGAGATCTGGGCGGCGGCGGCGATGTCGGCCATGGTGAAGGCGCCGCCCGCCAGCCAGGCCCGGCGTTCGGTCAGCCAGCCGATGTAATCCAGATGGTCGTGGATATGGGCATAGGCGGCGCGGATGCGCTTGGAATCAGGCTCGGCATGGCTGGCGGCCAGGCGTTTGAAGACCTTTTCCCCCACCAGATTGTCGGTGACCTCGGCATGGAACTTGACCCCGAACCAGGCCATCAGGCGGCGGACTTCGGCCCGGGCCAGGGGCTCGGCGGGCAACAGCGGCGGTTCGCGGTTGATCTCGTCCAGATACTCGACGATGGCGGTGGAATCGGCCAGGGCGGTGCCGCCCTCCTCGACCAGAACCGGCACCTGACCAGCGGCGTTGAGCACCATGAAGTCGGGGCGATGCTCCCAGAACTTTTCGATCTGGGGCTCGAAATCCAGCTTCTTCTCGGCGAGCACGACGCGCACAAGGCGCGAGAAGGGGCAGAGCGGATGATGGTACAAAGTCCTCATGCCCCTCTTTTACCGCTTTTCATCGGCGGAGAATAGGGGGGGACGACCCGATGTGAATAATTCTTAAACGTCCAAAATTCCCGAGGCGGCCTTGACGCTGGCCCGCGGGAACGGCACCCTTGCCGCTCGTTGTTTCGGAGCCGTTCCATGGCCTTTCTCGACCATATCCGCGCCTGCAATCGCCACGATCTCGGCAAGTTCCGGCCGTTCTCGGTGGAGGGCAAGTGGATTGGCTGGGTTCGCCACGATGTCGCCCAGCGCCTGGCCGCCTATCCCGAAGCCTTCCGGGTCTCCATCGAAGGGGTTGGCCTGCATCCGGCCCTGGACAATCCCGAGTCGCGCAGCGCCGCCATCGACGCGGTGGCCTCCGAGCTGAGCCGCGAAATGGGGACGCCCAGGCTGCGGGGCGAACGCTATCGGGTGGTGGCCCGTTTCGGCGATACTCCGCTGATGAGCGTTGATCGCGGTGTGGTCAGCCTGTTCGGCATCCGCGCCTTCGGGGTGCATGTGAACGGATTCGTGCGCCGGGCCGACGGTCTGCATCTGTGGATCGGCAAGCGTGCCGCCGACAAGAGCGTGGCGCCCAACAAGCTGGACAACATGGTGGCCGGCGGCCAGCCCAGCGACTTGTCCCTGCTGGAGAATCTGATCAAGGAAGCGGCGGAGGAGGCGGACATCCCCAGGGAACTGGCGGAAATGGCGCGGCCGGTCGGGGTGGTTTCCTATTGCCTCGAGGATGATTGGGGCCTCAAGCCCGACGTGATGTTCTGTTACGACCTCGAAGTGCCCGAGGGCTTTGCTCCGCGAAACACCGATGGCGAATTGCAGGGCTTCACCCTGATGCCGGTGGCCGAGGTGGCGCGGCTGGTCCGCGAAACCGACGAGTTCAAGTTCAACGTCAATCTGGTGCTCATCGACTTTCTGATCCGTCATGGGCTGATCTCGCCCGATGCCGAGCCGGATTACGTGGATCTGGTGAGCAGCCTGCGGAAAGGCTGGTAGGCGCGGCCCGGCGATCCCTTGATTCGCCGGCGCGCTTGACGATCCCTTAATTCCCCCCAAGATATAATACGGAAGGGTGCCGAGGTCGGGCCCTTCCTAGGCGTACTCGCTCATGCCTGAGGAGGACGAAGATCATGTCGCGTTTGTCCGCTTTCAATTCTCCGCTGCTGCTCGGCTTCGACCATTTCGAACGGGTGCTCGACCGCATCTCGAAGACCTCGCCCGAGGGCTATCCCCCCTACAACATCGAACAGACCAGCGATAACGGCCTGTGCATCACCCTGGCGGTGGCCGGGTTCTCCTGGGATGACCTGTCGGTTTCCCTGGAGGACAACCAGCTGGTCATCCGTGGCCGTCAGGCCGATGACGAGGGGAGCCGGGTGTTCATCCATCGCGGTATCGCGGCGCGTCAGTTCCAGCGCGCCTTCGTCCTGGCCGAAGGAATCGAGGTCCAGGGCGCCGCGCTCGACAACGGCCTCTTGCACATCGATCTGCTTCGCCGGGTGCCCGAACCCAAGATCCGCACCATTCCCATCGGGCGGGCGGGCGAGCAGGCCCATACCATCACCGTTTCCGCCGACGAGGCGTCGTCGGCATCATCCCGGGCCAGAACCGGCCAGAAGAGGGAGGTCTGAACATGAAGACCAACGACCGCAACAAGGACTTGGCCTCCGAGAGCCGCGCTCTCAGCGCCGCCGATCTCGCCAATTGGGGCCTTCCCGTCGTCGCCTATATCAAGCACGAGGATAATGGCGGAGAAGGCGGCTGGTCCATCCATGCCGCCGACGGCACGGTGATCGGGGCGGCGCCATCGCGCGAGACCGCCTTCGCCGCCACCCGCCAGCACGACATGGAGCCCATGAGCGTGCACTGACGCGCGATTGCGAAAAAGTCCTTCGGCTTCGCCTCAGTGTACTTTTTCGCAGGAAGGTTTAAGGAAAAGCCCGCGCTTGGGGCGGCCCGGCGCGCGGGCTTTGACCTTACTATCTCCCCGATCCGGGACGTGATCCCGAATCGGGTAAGATGAGGGAGCTGTCAGGCCGCCCGGCTGGCCGGGGATTCGGTGAGCAGGGCGTAAAGGGCGTCGGCATTGTCGGTGCCGCGCAGCTTCTCGCACACGCCCTTGTCGCGCAGCAGGCGCGAGACGCGGGCCAGGGCCTTCAAATGATCGGCACCGGCCGATTCGGGGGCCAGCAGCAGGAAGATCAGATCCACCGGCTGTTCGTCGATGGATTCGAAGGCAATGGGCTTCTCCAGGCGGGCGAACAGGCCGTAGAGGCGCTCCATGGTCGGCAGCTTGCCATGGGGAATGGCGATGCCGTTGCCGACGCCGGTGGTACCCAGGCGTTCGCGCTCCAGCAAGACGTCGAAAATGGCCCGCTCGTGCAATCCGGTAATCTCGGCCGCCTTCTTGGCCAGATCCTGCAGCGCCTGCTTCTTGGAGGTGGCGCGCAAATTCGGAATGACGGCGGCGGGGCTGATCAGATCGGTGATTTCCATGAATCCACCCTATGAGTGCGGAGCCTTCGGTTCCGCTGGGTCTCCCAATACGCCGTGCGGGAAAACGTCGACCGCCTGGCAATCCCCCGACCCGTCTTCCCTCGGGGGGCGGGCCGGAAAATAGGCCTCGACTTGTCCGAAGTCAAGCACGGCAGAGGTCGGGCCGCTACATCCCCAGCGACTTCTCGCGCCGGCGTTGGACCGACGAGCCGATATTCATGGCCTCGCGGTATTTTGCCACGGTCCGCCGGGCGATGTCGATGCCGTCCGCCTTCAGCATGTCGACGATGGAATCGTCGGACAGCACATTCTTGCCTTCGGCTTCGATCAGCACCTTGATGCGGTGGCGCACCGCCTCGGCGGAATGGGCGTCGCCGCCGTCGGCCGAGCCGATGGACTGGGTGAAGAAGTACTTGAGCTCGTAGATGCCGCGCGGCGTGGCGATGTACTTGTTGGAGGTGACGCGGCTGACCGTGCTTTCATGCATGGAGATGGCGGTGGCGATGTCGCGCAGCACCAGGGGCCGCAGATGCTGCACGCCCATCAGAAAGAAGGCTTCCTGCTGGCGCACGATCTCGGTGGCGACCTTCAAGATGGTGGTGGCGCGCTGGTGTAGCGACTTCACCAGCCAGTTGGCCGATTGGAAGCGCTCGGAGATATAGGTCTTGTCGTCCTTGCTTCGGGCGCCGGCGGCGATCTTGGAATAGTAGCGGGTGTTGACCAGGACGCGGGGCAGGGTGTCGGAGTTCAGCTCCACCACCCAGGAACCGTCCTGGGTGCGGCGCATGAGCACGTCCGGGGTGACCGGCTGGGCCACCACATGGTCGAAGGCCAGGGCCGGCTTGGGATCGAGCGCCTTGATCTCCGAGATCATCTCGGCCAGATCCTCGGCATCGACGGCGCAGGCCTTCATCAGGCCGGGCAGGTCGCGCCGCGCCAGCAATTCCAGATTGTCCAAGAGCGCCTGCATGGCAGGGTCCAGGCGGTTGCGCTCGGCCAGTTGCAGGCCCAGGCATTCCTTGAGGCTGCGGGCGAAGACGCCAACCGGATCAAAGCCCTGGACGCGCCGCAGCACGATCTCGACCCGCTCGCTTGCGCAGCCCAGCCTGGCGGCCAACTCGTCCAGGTCGCCGATGAGATAGCCGGACTCGTCCAGCATCTCGATCAGATGCAGCGCGATCAGGCGGTCGCCGGCATTGGGAATGTCCACGTTGACCTGGGCGACCAGATGATCCCGGAGCGAGATGTCGCCGGCGACCATCTGATCCAGATTGGAATCGCCATCCTCGAAATTATGGCCGCCCCCGCCCACGGTGCCCCATTGGCCCAGGCTTTCGTCCTGGACCGCGTCGGAGGCGCTGTCGTTGTTGAAGGTGTTGTCGTAATCCACATCCATGCCGTCTTCGGCGGTGGCGCCGTTCATGCCGTCCAGCAGCGGCGTCTCGGCGGGCTGGGAATCGAGGACCGGCAGGTCCGAGGCATCGGCCTTGGGCTCGGTGGCGTCGGGGCCGCGCTCGGCATCCTCGCGTTCCAGCAAGGGATTGCGTTCCAGCTCCTGGTCGATGAAGGCCGCCAGTTCGAAGTTCGACAATTGCAGCAGCTTGATCGCCTGCTGCAATTGCGGCGTCATCACCAGCGATTGAGTCTGGCGGATATCAAGCCGGGGACCGATCGCCATGGCGTTCTACATGCTGAACTTTTCGCCGAGATAGACGCGCCGCACCCCTTAGTGGGCGACGATCTCGGCGGGGCGGCCCTCCATCAGGACGGCGCCGTCATGCAGGATATAGGCGCGGTCGATGAGGTCCAGGGTCTCGCGGACATTGTGGTCGGTGATCAACACGCCGATGCCGCGATCCTTGAGGTGCGAGACCAGGTCGCGGATGTCGGAGACGGCGATGGGATCGATGCCGGCCAAAGGTTCGTCCAGGAGGATGAAATGGGGGCGACACGCCAGGGCGCGGGCGATCTCGACACGGCGGCGCTCGCCACCCGACAGCGCCATGGCCGGAGCGCGGCGCAGATGGCTGATGGAGAATTCCGCCATCAGGCTTTCCAGATCGTGCTGGCGCCGTTCCACGTCGGGCTCGACCACTTCCAGCACCGACAGGATGTTGCCTTCCACCGACAGGCCGCGAAAGATGGAGGCTTCCTGGGGCAGGTAGCCGATGCCGAGTCGGGCGCGGCGGTACATGGGCAGGGCGGTGATGTCCTCGCCATCCAGCAGGATCGAGCCCAGATCGGGATTGATCAGCCCGGTGATGCAGTAAAAGCAGGTGGTCTTGCCGGCGCCGTTGGGGCCCAGCAGGCCCACCGCCTCGCCGCGCTGCACCGAGATGGAGACGTCGCGCAGCACCGGGCGGCCCTTGAAGCGCTTGCCCAGGTTGCGCGCCATCAATCCCGGATTGTCGGCGACCAGCCGCGGACCCGGGCGAGTGGGGTCGGTGCCCTGCTTCGCGGTGGTGACGCCGGTGCTTTTCATTGGTCCCCCGTCCTGGGCGAGGGCACATTGCCGGTAAATCCGGCACGGCCCGTTTCGCCCTTCTCACCCTTTTTCTGCGGAATGAAGATGCCCTGGACGCGCTGTCCGGTATCGGTTCCGCCGGCGGCCACGGGGAACAGTTTGCTGACGCCGGTGTTGAGGTTCACGTGCGCCCATCCCCCATCCAGCTGATTTCCGCCTTCGCGGCTGATCTTAACCGAACCCGAGACGGTGGCGATACCGGTTTCGGCGTTATAGTCGCCGCGCTCGCCGGTGACGGTCTCGGTATTGGAGATCAGCACCACATGGCCATAGGCGTCGGCACGCTGCAATTCCAGGCCGCCGCCATCGCCATTGCCGGCGGCGGCGCCTGAACCGGCGGGCTTGGGCTGAGGGGCGGGCTTGGCGGCGCCCTTGGCGGCGGGGGCGGTTTTATCCTTGTCCTTGAAATGGGCGGTCAGCACGTCGCCCTTCAGGCTCTTGCCGCCTTCCTGGGTGGCGACGGCATCGCCGCGCAGCACCGCCATCTTCTTCAATTCCCAATATTCCAGGGAATCCGTGGCCTGGAAGGTGTCGGTGGGGGTGACCAGCTTGGCGGGCGTCCCCTTGAGGACGAAGATGGCCTTGTCCAGATCGTAGATGGCCTTGTGGCCGGTGGCGGTATCGTTGGGCGAGCGGATGACCACGTTGCCGTCGGCATCCAGGCGCCAGATCTCGTCGCCCTTGGGGCCCTTGCGGTAGTGGGCGGTCAGCACGTCGGCATCGACGGTCATATTGCCGCGGATGGCGTGGGCGTTGCCCCGAGCGATGACGCGCAATTCCTCGGAATGCCATTCGATACCGTTATCGGCGTAGACCTGGATCTGCTGGTCGCCGGACTTGCTCATCTCGAAGCCCTGGGCCAGGGCCGGAGTATCGTGCGGCAGGGCGAACAATCCCAGGGCCGCCAGGGCCAGCGGGAAAAGAGCGGGGGATTTCATCGAGTTTTGGCTCCCTTGCCCTGACCCTTGCCCGCGCCCTTGGCGCTGACGGCGCGAAGCGTCAGCTGCGACTTGCCGGTAAAGGTGATGTCGTGGTTCTTGCCGGTGATCTCGAAGCCCAGGGACTGGATACGGCCCTGGGGGCCTTGTCCCTCCACCGGATCGGTGCCCCTGCCGGTATTGTGGGCCAGATCCATGGTGGCGGTGGCGGTGTGCAATTCGTAGCCCGAATCATGGAACAGGTTCACGCCCCCGGCCAGGTCCAGCACCTTGGCGGCCTGATGATACAGTCCGGTCTGGGCGTCGACCACGATATTGGCGCCGGAATTGGAGGTGAAGTCGGCCTTGGGCAGGGTCAGATAGATCAGATCCTGGCTGCCGGGCTGCTGCAGGGCGGTTTCGGCGGTGACGGCGAAGGGGCGGTTGGAATCGTCGACGCCGAAATACCGGGCGTTCTGCATGGCCAGGGTCTCGACCGCCTTGGTCGACAGCTTGGCGAAGCCGATCTTGAAGCCCGATTCCATCTGGCTCAGCTTGGGCCAGATCATCACCAGGCCCAGCAACACCGCCGCCGCCGCCGGCATGGCGATCTTCATGATGCCGACAAAGCGCGAATGATCGGCAAAGAAACCGCTGCCGCGCATTCCCTTGGGATGATGCTGCCTTGGCGGGGCCTGATCGGTGTCGGCGTGCAGGGTCATGGCGCCAATGGCTCTCGTCGGATCACGCCAGGCCCGCGCGCAGGCAGTCGTGCACATGCAGCACGCCCACCGGACGGCCGTCGTCGCCGACCACGAACAGGCTGGTGATGGACCGGGTGTTCATCAGGCGCAGAGCCTCGGCGGCCAGCAGGTTGGGCGGCACGGTCTTGGGGTTGGCGGTCATGATGAGCTCGGCCTTCTGGGCCAGCAGGTCGGGGCGCATGTGGCGGCGCAGGTCGCCGTCGGTGAGGATGCCGAGCAGGCGGCCGCCGGCATCGACCACGCCGGCGCAGCCCAGGCTCTTGGCGGTCATCACCAGCAGCACGTCGGCCATGGCGGTGTCGGGATGGACCAGGGGCAGGCTTTCCCCGCCATGCATCAGGTCGGCGACCTTGAGCAGGCGCTGTCCCAGCTTGCCGCCGGGGTGGAAGACCTTGAAATCGGCGGCGGTGAAGCCCTTGCGTTCCAGCAGGGTCACCGCCAGGGCGTCGCCCAGGGCCAGCATCATGGTGGTCGAGGTGGTGGGCGCCAGACCCATGGGGCAGGCCTCGGGATTGGCGGGCAGGACCAGGGCCACGTCCGAGGCGGCGGCCAGGGTCGAGCCAGGACGCGAGGTGATGCCGATCAGGGGAATCTCGAACCGCCTGGTATAGGCGATGATGTCGCCCAGCTCCGGGGTCTCGCCGGAATTGGACAGGGCGACCACCACATCCTCGCGGGTGACCATGCCCAGATCGCCGTGGCTGGCCTCGGCCGGGTGGACATAAAAGGCGGGACAGCCGGTGGACGCCAGGGTGGCGGCGATCTTGCGGGCCACATGGCCGCTCTTACCCATGCCGGTGACGGTGACGCGGCCGCCGGCGGCCTCGACCAGGGAGATGGCCTTGAGGAACGCGGCGCCCAAACTCTCCGCCAGGGAATCCAGCGCCCGGGCTTCGGTG
>JACQAD010000079.1 GCA_016195125.1 Magnetospirillum sp. | reverse complement strand
TCGAACGACGCTGACGGCGGTCCTTGACACCCTGGGTATCCAGAGTACCGCGAATGATGTGATAGCGAACGCCGGGCAGATCCTTCACACGACCGCCGCGGATCATCACCACCGAGTGTTCCTGAAGGTTGTGACCTTCGCCCGGAATGTACGAGGTAACCTCGAAACCGTTGGTCAGGCGCACACGGGCAACCTTACGCAGCGCCGAGTTCGGCTTCTTCGGAGTGGTCGTGTACACGCGAGTGCAAACGCCGCGCTTCTGCGGGCAGGCTTCCATGGCGGGAACCTTGTTGCGCGCCGCCACAGGCTGGCGCGGCTTACGGATCAATTGATTGATCGTGGGCATTCAGTCACTTTCCCTTCACAACGGTGTCGACGCAAACCAGAAAAAAAACCCGCCGATGGAGAACCACCGGGGTTTTCTTCGGGTTCCAGTCGCCGACCCGTTCGGCGTTGTCATCAGTGTTTCGCTAGACTCGAGGCACAAGAATCCAGGCTGGTGGCCTGAAACCGGTCCCCCGAGAAGCGCGCATCCTATTTATCCGCCTGCCCCCCGTCAAGCGAAAGAGTCGTTGCGGCAAACCGGCCGTTCCGGGGGCTGCGCCGGGGGTGGACGATTCAATCGGCACGAGTCGATTCTTGGTAACCATTCTCTGCTATAGTGGCGGCAGTGTGGAAGTTCGAGGCCTACCATGCAAACTCCGAGCGCCGATATCGTCAGCACCGACCGTCCCGAGACGACCAAGCCCGGACGGGTGGTTTCGGGCATCCGCGAAGCCGCCGACAGCACCGGCGTCTCCTTCGGCTACCTGCTGGCCCAAGCCACCCAGGAAAGCGGTCTGGACCCCCAGGCCCGCAACACCAAATCCACCGCCTCGGGCCTGTTTCAGTTCACCGCCAATACCTGGCTGGACATGGTCAAGCGCCATGGCGCCGACCATGGGCTCGAGGATGCCGCCGCCGCCATCGTCAAGGGTGCCGACGGGCGCCTGGAGATCAAGGACAAGGCCTTGAAGAAGGCCGTTCTCGACATGCGCAAGGATCCCAAGCTGTCGTCGCTGATGGCGGCCGAATACGCCAAGGACAATTCCAAGATCCTGGAACGGCGCTTGGGCCGTCAGGCCACCGCCTCGGATCTCTACCTCGCCCACTTCCTGGGCGCCGGCGGCGCCGCCCGCGTCATCGAGGGCATGGAGGACAATCCCAGGCACTCGGCCCACCATCTGCTGCCCGACGCCGCCAGGGCCAATCCCGAGATGTTCGGCGAGGCCCGGACCGTCGCCGGTCTCTATAAGAATGTGCAGGCCCGCTTCAAGAGTGCGCTGGGCGATGCCGCCGCGTCCGCCAATCAGCCGGCCTATGCCGGCGATCCCAGGCTGGCCGCCTTGATCCCCGTCGCCCGGCCCGAGGCGCCCCCGCCCGCCTCGCTCCCCGCCTCGCCCACCGAAGCGGCGCTGACCCAGGTGGTCCAGACCGTGGCGCCCCCGACCTCGCCGGCAACGGCGCGTAAGGTCGCTTCGTCGGACTTCGCCTCGGCCATCCAGCCCGACAGCCCGTTCTTCCCGGCCGTCATCCCGCCGCCCCCATCCCTGGCCGAGCGCCAGGCCAAGTCCGAGACGCTCAGCATGCGCGACATCATTGACGCCATCAAAGCCGGCAAGGACGTGTGATCGCCTCCCATGGCATGGCCGCTAGCGGAAATACTCCTCCGCCGCGATGGCGAAGTTGAGGCCGTCGGCGTCGCGGATATGGAAGGTGGTGATGGCCACCAGATTGCCGGCGGAATCGAACAGGCCGCCGCCCGACGAACCGGGCGAGATGGGGGCCGAAGTCTGCACATAGCGCACCCCCTTGATGGTGCGCAGGCCCGAAACCAGCCCCTGGCCCAAGGTCGCCTCCAGCCCCTTGGGCGCCCCGATGGAATAGACGGTTTCGCCCACCCGTAAATCCTCCCAGGCGCGAATGCCCGGCACCGCCGCCAGCCGCCGGTACGCTCGTCCATGGCCACCGCCGAGCCGAAGCGAACCTTGCCGGCCTTCATCTCTTCCTCCGTGCGGGCGGCGGCGACCACATAGACCGAGCGCCCGACGCTGGCGAACAGATCCTCCGCCCCGAACTTGGCCTTTCCGGGCGGACGCTGCAGGCTGGCGGGCAAGGGCCGCCACTCGGCCAGTTTGGGAATGGTGCCGCCGGTCGCTCCCGTTCCGGCCGGGGAAATACCAAGAGCCGAAGGCACCTCCACCGGTCCCTGGCGCTCGGGCAGCTTTCCGGGCCGCCATGCCTGAGCCGACGCCTCGATCCGGCCGAGCAGATCGGCCGCCATCCCCTTGGCCAATTCCTCGCGCAGGAAGAACGATTCGGTCGAGCAATCGCGGTAGTGGAAGCGGTTCTCGAACAGGGGGTGGTCGTCGGTTCGCGGCAGGCGGTCTTGGGCATTGCCGGCCACCAAGGCCCAATACAGCGCCTGAGAGCGGTTCTTCTCCAACCAGCCGCCACGGTCATGGGCATGAGCCAGCCGCAATTGGGCCAGGCAACTGCCCTCGGCGGCCAGATTGGTATAAAGCTCGGCGGCCAGCGGCGGCTCATCCGCCTCGGCCAGCAGGGCACGGACCAGACGGGCCCAGACGGCGCCCTGGCTGGCGGCAAGGGTCAGATAGGTCCGGGCTTTGGCCGGATCGCGGGCCGTTCCGCGGCCATACCAATAGGCATCGAACAGCCGGCGCAACGCCAGCGGGTCATCGGCCTTGGCGGCCTGCTCCCACCAGGAAAGGGCGGTGGCGGGGTCATAGATGCGTTGGATCGGATCGGCCAGGGCATCGCCGAGGATGCGGGCCGCCACGGCATCGCCGTTGGAGGCGGCCGAGGAGCACTGGGCCAGATCCTCGGTGGTCAGCGGGCGCGCGGTACACGCGGCCTCGGCGGAAAGTGACCCGCCCAGCGCGATCAGTAACGCCGCCACCACTATCCACCGCGAGCTCATGGCTTCTCCCTTGATGCTCACCCCCAGGATGCGAGAGGCCGGGGGCTGGTGCAAGCGATGATAACGCCAATGAGGCCTTAAGGTCTTCACCCTATTTCCGACAGGCTTTAGAAAAAGCGACACCCTCGCCTCCGGGTGGAGACGAGGGTGTGACTAAAGCAAAGAAGACCCGGACTTATTCGGCCGGCGGGGCTTCGGGCGCCGAGCCTTCGGCCGCCGGCGGAATGGCCGGAACCTCGGCACCGTCGTCCACCTGCATGTCCTTGTCGCGCTGGGCGGCAATGGCACGCAGACGGTTCATCACCGCGCCGGTACCGGCGGGGATCAGACGGCCGACGATGACGTTTTCCTTCAGGCCCTGCAAGCTGTCGACCTTGCCGGAAACGGCGGCTTCGGTCAGCACACGGGTGGTCTCCTGGAAGGAGGCCGCCGAGATGAAGGAATGGGTCTGCAACGAAGCCTTGGTGATGCCCTGGAGCACCGGAGTGCCCGAGGCGGGACGGCCGGCTTCCTTGATGGCCTTGTTGTTCTCGATGTCGAACTCGACACGATCGACCTGCTCGCCCACCAGCAGCGTGGTGTCGCCGGGGTCGGTGATCTCGACCTTTTGCAGCATCTGGCGAACGATCACCTCGATGTGCTTGTCGTTGATCTTCACGCCCTGGAGTCGATAGACCTCCTGGATCTCGTTGATGAGGTACTGAGCCAGCGCCTCGACACCCAGAACCTTGAGGATGTCGTGGGGCACGGGATTGCCGTCCATCAGCGGGTCGCCGCGGCGGACGTAATCGCCTTCCTGCACCGAGATGTGCTTGCCCTTGGGGATCAGGTATTCGATGGGATCGCCGTCCTCGGGCACCACCAGGATACGGCGCTTGGACTTGTAATCCTTGCCGAATTCCACCCGACCGTCGCAATCGGAGATGATGGCGTGGTCCTTGGGCTTGCGGGCTTCGAACAGTTCCGCCACACGCGGCAGACCGCCGGTGATATCGCGGGTCTTGGAGGATTCGCGAGGGATACGCGCCAGCACGTCGCCAGCGTTGACCTTGGAATTGTTCTCCACCGACAAGATGGCGTCCACGCTCATGAAGTAGCGGGCTTCCAGGCCGTTGGCCAGGAGCAGTTCCTCGCCCTTCTCGTCACGCAGGGTGACACGGGGGCGAAGCTCGGCGCCGCGGGGCTGCTGCTTCCAGTCGATGACCACCTTGCTGGCGATGCCGGTGGCCTCGTCGACCACCTCACGCATGGACAGACCCTCGATCAGGTCGACGTAATGGGCGACGCCCGCACGCTCGGTGATGATCGGCAGGGTGTAGGGATCCCACTCGGCCAGCTTGGTGCCCTTGGTGACCTTCTGGCCCTCGTCCACCAGCAGCTTGGCGCCGTAGGGGACGCGGTGACGGGCACGCTCGCGGTCCTTGATGTCCAGCAACGCCACTTCGCAATTGCGGCTCATGACGATGTTGTTTCCCGACGAGTTGCAGACCACGTTGCGGTTGATCACCTGGATGGTGCCGTCGAAGGTTGCCTCGATGGCCGATTGCTCGGCACCACGCTGAGCCGCGCCACCAATGTGGAAGGTTCGCATGGTCAGCTGGGTGCCGGGCTCGCCGATGGACTGGGCGGCGATGACGCCCACCGCCTCGCCCACATTGACGCGGGTTCCTCGGGCCAGATCGCGGCCGTAGCAGGTGCCGCAGACCCCCTCTTCCGAGTCGCAGGTCAGCACCGAGCGGATGATGACGGTCTCGATGCCGGCGGCGTCGATGGCCTCGACCTCGGATTCCTGGATCATGCCGGCGGCGGGCACGATGACCTCGCCGGTCAGGGGATTGACGATGTCGCGGGACGCCGACCGGCCGAGAATACGCTCGGCCAGGGAGGCGATGACCTCGCCGCCCTCGATGACGGGCGACACGGTCAGGCCGTTGGTGGTGCCGCAATCCTCTTCGCAGATGATGGCGTCCTGGGCCACGTCCACCAGACGGCGGGTCAGGTAGCCCGAGTTGGCGGTCTTCAAGGCGGTATCGGCCAGACCCTTACGGGCGCCGTGGGTGGAGTTGAAGTACTCCAGCACGGTGAGGCCTTCCTTGAAGTTCGAGATGATCGGGGTCTCGATGATCTCGCCCGAGGGCTTGGCCATCAGGCCGCGCATGCCGGCCAGCTGCTTCATCTGCTGCGGGCTGCCGCGCGCGCCGGAGTGGCTCATCATGTAGATGGAATTCATTTCCTCCATGCGGCCGGTCTTGGGATCGACCCGCGATTCGGAAATCTCCTTCATCATTTCGGCCGCGACGAGGTCGGTGCACTTGGACCAGGTATCGACGACGAGATTGTATTTCTCCTTGTCGGTGGTCAGGCCATCCAGATATTGCTGCTCATACTCGCGCACGCGATG
>JACQAD010000291.1 GCA_016195125.1 Magnetospirillum sp. | reverse complement strand
TCAATCTGCTTTCCAATGCCGTGAAGTTCACCCCCGAAGGCGGCAAGGTCGAAATCAGCGTGCGGGAAGACGTAGAGGCTGATCAGATCTGCTTTACCATCAAGGATACCGGTATCGGCATGAGCCACGACGAAGTGGTCGTCGCCATGCAGCCGTTCCGTCAGGTGGACGGCAGCCTGTCCCGTCGTTACGAGGGGACAGGATTGGGGTTGCCGCTGGTGCGGGCCTTCGTGGAATTGCATGGCGGCCGGCTTGATATCGAAAGCAATAAGGGCGCCGGCACCACGGTGACCGCGTTCTTGCCGCGCCTGGGCCTGCCCGGCGGCAAGGCGGATATGCTTCAAGTCGGTGAATGACGGCGATCAGCGGTAGCGCTCTTCCTTCCATGGATCAGCGTTGTCGTGATAGCCGCGCAATTCCCAGTAGCCCTGGGTATCACGGTCGGAAAACGTTATATGGCGCAGCCATTTGGCGCTCTTCCAGAAATACAATTTAGGCACCATGGCTCGGACGGGACCGCCATGCTCGCGGCTTAGGGATTCGCCCTGCCAAGTATGGGCCAGCAATACGTCGTCGTCATCGAAGCGAGCCATCGGAATATTGGTGGTATAGCCGTCATAGGACCGCAGCAGCAGGAATTTGGCGGTGGGGCGGGGTTTGACCACCTGTAGCAGGTGACGGGCGGCGACACCGGCCCAGGTATTGTCATAGCGCGACCAGGTGGTCACGCAGTGGATGTCGGTGACGATCTCGGTCTGGGGTTGGGCCATGAAGGTCCGCCAGTCCCATCTTATGGGATTATCGACCATGCCGCCGACACTGAGCGACCAGTCGCGGGTGGACAGATTGGGCTGGTCCCCAAGATCGAGCACGGGGAAGTCTAAAGTCTCACGCTGGCCGGGGGGCAGGCGCCTTTTGCTGGGCGAGGCAGGGGCGCCGGTCAGGCCACGGCCTTCGCGCGCCCATTGCTCCTTGGCGGCGATCAGCTTGTCCTTGTCGGTCATGGTGCGTCTCCTTGCATCTCCCCATGTGGTGTTCGGTGGGAGAGATTGCGAAGGTTACCCCTTGTCGCGCATCAGGCGGGCCTTGTCGCGGTTCCAATCCCGCTCCTTGATGGCCTCGCGCTTGTCGTGCAGCTTCTTGCCCTTGGCCAGTCCCAGCAGAACCTTAGCGATGCCGCGCTGGGCGAAATGGATGTCCAGTGGCACCAGGGTCATGCCGTCCTTGGCGAGGGAGCTGAGCAGCCTCGCCATCTCGCGCTTGTGAAGCAGCAGCTTGCGCGGCCGCCTCGTCTCGTGCGGGAAGGGCATCTTGGACTGGTATTCGGGGATATAGGCGTTGAACAGGTAGATCTCGCCCTGCATGGGGCCGGCAAAGGCTTCGTTGATGTTGCCCTTGCCGGCTCGCAGCGACTTGACCTCGGTGCCCACCAGCATGATGCCGGCCTCGACCTCGCTCACGATGAAATATTCATGGCGCGCCCGGCGGTTCTGAGCGGCGATATGGCCGGGAAGCACCATGATATTGTCCTTAGATCAGGCCGGCGGCCTTCATGGCCGCCTCGACCCGGTGACGGGCGTTCTCGCTGGCGGCAACCAGCGGCAGGCGCACGTCGGGGGTGGATTTGCCCAGCAGGCTGGCGGCGTATTTGACCGGAGCCGGGCTGGTCTCGCAGAACATGGCCTCGTGCAGGCCCATCAGCTTGACGTTGATCTCGGAGGCGGTCGCCAGATCGCCGGTGGCCCAGGCGTTCTGCATCCGGGCACAGAGCTTGGGGGCCACATTGGAGGTCACCGAGATGCAGCCGACTCCGCCCTGGGCATTGAAGGCGATGGCGGTGGCGTCCTCGCCCGACAGCTGGCACAGACGGTTGCCGAGGGCGGCCTGGATGCGCAGCGGCCGGGCCAGATCGGCGGTGGCATCCTTGATGCCGACGATGTTGGGCAGGGCCGACAGGCGTACGAAGGTCTCGACACTGATGTCGATCACCGAGCGGCCGGGGATATTGTAGACGATGATGGGGAGGTCCACCGCCTTGGCGATGGCCTCGAAGTGGCGGAACAGGCCTTCCTGGGAGGGCTTGTTGTAATAGGGTGCCACCACCAGGGCCGCATCGGCGCCGGCCTTCTTGGCGTGGCGGGTGAGGTCGATGGCCTCGTCCGTGGAGTTGGAGCCGGTGCCGGCGATGACCGGAACCTTGCCCTTGGCCACTTCCAGGCACACTTCGACCACCCGGTGGTGCTCTTCATGCGACAGGGTCGGCGATTCGCCGGTGGTACCGCAGGGGACCACGCCGTGGGTGCCCTCGGCGATCTGCCAGGCAACCAGATCCTGGAACGCTTTCTCATCCACCTTGCCGTTGCGGAAGGGGGTGATGAGGGCGGTGATGGATCCCTTGAACATGGCGGTCATCCCAGATGGGTTGGTCGAAAGAGCAGGGACATTAGCTCCAACTGCGCATGGGAGCAAGACGAGGTAATGAGTGGTTCGGCTTGAAAGGTCTTGGATGTCGCCTTTAGAATGCCTCCCCCGTCAATTCTCCGGCCAGGAACCCAGCCGTTGAAGTTTTTTCCCATTGCCTTTGTCCTCGCCGCCCATCTCGCTCTCGGATCGCCGCAGGGGCTTGCCGCCGAGCCCATGTCCGGTGACCTCTCCGTGGCGCGCCAAGCCGTGTATGCGGCCAAGCGCGACCATTTCGACGAGGCCCAACGGCTGGCGCGGCAATCGCGGGTCAAGGTGCTGCCACGGCTGGTGACCTGGATGGCTTATGTCTCGGGGCGCTCCGACGCCGGATTCGGGCAGCTGGCCGCTTTCATCAACGCCAATCCTGAATGGCCGATGATGAGCCAGATGACCAAGCGGGCCGAGGAATCCATCACCGCGGCCACCCCCAATGCCGATGTCCTGACCTGGTTCGAGAGCCATGCGCCGACCACCGCCGATGGCGGCCAGGCCTATGCCCGGGCCCTGTTCGCCGCCGGGCGAACCGATCAGGCGGTGAAGATGATCCGCGACACCTGGGTGGACCAGAGCTTCGGCGCGCTGCAAGAAAAGCAGTATCTCAATCAGTTCGGCGAGCATCTGCGTTACGAGGATCATTGGCGGCGTCTGGACCGGCTGCTGTGGGACCGTCAGGAAGCATCGGTCCAGCGCATGATCATGAAAGTGGATGCCGGCCATCGGGCCTTGGCTCAGGCCAGACTGGCCCTGCAGGGCGGCAAGTCCAATCCCGAGCCATTGATCAATGCCGTTCCCGCCACTTTGCGCGATGATCCCGGCCTGATCTACGAACGGGTCCGCTGGCGCCGTCAGAAGGATCTGGACGAGGATGCCATCGAATTGCTGGCCCATCCGTCCCGCAATAAATTGCGTCCCGACTTGTGGTGGGTGGAGCGTGCCATCCTGGCGCGGCGTGCCCTGCAAAAAGGCCTGGTGTCTCGGGCCTATCAGACCGCCGCCGATCATGGTCTGGAGGGCGGCACTCAATATGTGGATGCCGAATTCCTGGCTGGCTGGATCGCCCTGCGCTTCCTCGATGACCGCGAGACCGCTCTTCACCATTTCACCCGTTTGCACGAATGGGCCAGCCATCCCATCTCCCGGGCTCGTGCCGCCTATTGGGCCGGACGGACTCTCGAGGCCGGCGGCGATGCCAAGGCCAAGGATTGGTACACGCGGGCGGCCCGGTATTCGACCACCTATTACGGACAATTGGGGGCGTCACGGCTGGGCCAGCATCATTGGCCCTTGCCCGAGGATCCGCCGCCCACTTCGGAAGACCTGGCGCGCTTCGAGGGCCGCGATGTCGTCGCGGCGACCCGTCTGTTGATGGAGGTGGGCGAAAGCGATCTGCTGCGCTCTTTCTTCATCCGCCTGAACGATACCGTCCAAACTCCGGGTGAGCGCACCCTGGTGGCCCATCTGGCCACTAGCAGCGGACGCCATGATCTGGCCCTGACCGTGGCGCGCCGCTCGGATCGCGAGGGTGTCACTCTGGTCAAGGCCGGCTGGCCGGTATTGCCTTTGCAGGATTTCGATGGGCCCGAAAAGGCCCTGGTCCTGGCTTTGATCCGCCAGGAAAGCGGTTTTGTCGCCGATATCGAATCACCGGCGGGGGCGAGGGGGTTGATGCAATTGCTGCCTTCGACCGCCTCCAAGATCGCGCGGGCCATCAAGCTCAAATTCCACGCCGACAAGCTGGACGATCCCAATTTCAATGTTCGGGTGGGCTCCGCCTATTTGAATGATCTGGTGGGCGAGTTCCAGGGCTCTTACATCCTGGCTCTGGCGTCATACAATGCCGGACCGGGCCGCGCACGCCGCTGGATGCGTGAATATGGCGATCCCCGCGACCCCAGTGTGGACGTGGTCGACTGGATCGAGATGATCCCGTTTAGCGAAACCCGCAATTACGTTCAGCGCGTCATGGAAAGTGTCGCCGTCTACCGCCACCGCCTGGGTAAGTCCGGTGGTCCGAACCTGGAGACCGATCTGAAGCGTTGGGCGCGACGGACGGCGGAGGCGCAGCCGTGAGCCTTGGCAGGATCAAGGCCTGTATATTTGATGCCTATGGCACCTTGTTCGACCTCGGCGCCATGGCCGAGGAATATCGCCCGTTATTGGGCGAACAGACCGATTCGGTCATGCGCCAGTGGCGTCGCAAGCAGTTGGAGATCAGCTGGCTGCCCCTGCGACCGGGCCAGGCCGCCGATTTCTGGAGCCTCACGAACGATGCGCTTGAATTCGTCCTCGACAAGGCCGGACTGGCTGATCAGGGACTGGCCCCACATTTGATGGCCGGCTGGCAGACCCCTCCTGTCTTTGCGGATGTGGGCCTCAGTCTGCAAAATTTGCGCTCCATGGGGCTTCGTACCGCCATCCTGTCCAACGGAACCCGCCGGATGATTGAGGGCGCGGTAATCGCCGCGGGGCTGTCGCCGGTGCTCGACGCCGTCCTGTCGGTGGAGGAGGTGGGGCGGTTCAAGCCCGATCCTCTGGTCTACTGCCAGGCGATGACGCATTTTGGCGTGGAGGCGAACGACGTATGTTTCGTTTCGGGCAACCCTTGGGATGTCCATGGCGCGGCGGCGGTGGGGTTCCAGGTGGTTTGGATCAACCGCACCCACATTGCGGCCGAGCAATTGCCCGTGGGAACGCGGGCCACTATCGCTAGTCTGGCCGAATTGCCGGCTGTCCTGGGAGGGCAATGATATGGACGATCTCGATGAACTGCGTGCGGAGAACGAGGCCCTGAAGGCCGAGGTCGAGGAATTGCGCCAGGAACTGGAAGAACTGCAAGCCGATGCCGATATGGATTCCTGCCATATCGCCGGACTGACCGCCCAGATCAAGGCGCTGATCGCCGAGGGCGATGCCTGTCCGAACAAGGACTCTCACCCGCTGCTGGTGCGTCAGGAATACACTCACGCCCGTACCGGCGAGAAGGTGACCAAGACCAGGGCCTTCCCCTTGTACCGCGAGGCCTTCGACGCCGAGGCCGAGCGCCTGGGCATTGCTCACCCGGAAAAAGTCCGGGGCTGAGCGTTTTCGTTTCCGTCACACGAAGGTTGACCAACATGCCTGCTTATCGCTCCCGTACCTCGACCCATGGCCGCAACATGTCCGGCGCCCGTGGCCTGTGGCGTGCCACCGGCATGACCGACGCGGATTTCGGCAAGCCGATCATCGCCATTGCCAATTCCTTCACCCAATTCGTGCCCGGCCACGTGCATCTGAAGGATCTCGGGCAGATGGTGGCCCGCGAGATCGAGAAGGCGGGGGGCGTCGCCAAGGAATTCGATACCATCGCCATCGACGACGGCATCGCCATGGGCCATGCCGGCATGTTGTATTCGCTGCCGTCGCGTGAACTGATCGCCGACAGCGTCGAGTACATGGTCAACGCCCATTGCGCCGATGCCCTGGTCTGCATCTCCAATTGCGACAAGATCACGCCCGGTATGCTGATGGCGTCGCTGCGCCTCAACATTCCCACCATTTTCATCTCCGGCGGCCCCATGGAGGCCGGCAAGGTCACCTATCAGGGCGAGACCCATGCCGTCGACCTGATCGACGCCATGATCAAGGGCGCCGACAAGAACGTCTCCGACGAAGAGGCCCTGGCCTTCGAAAAGGAAAGCTGCCCCACCTGCGGCTCGTGCTCGGGCATGTTCACCGCCAATTCCATGAATTGCCTGATCGAGGCCCTGGGCCTGGGTCTGCCCGGCAACGGTACGGTGGTCGCCACCCATGCCGACCGCAAGGAGCTGTTCCTGGAGGCCGGGCGGCGCATCGTCGATTTGGCCAAGCGGGCCTATGAGGGCGACGATGCCAGCGTGCTGCCGCGCTCGATCGCGACCCTTCAGGCCTTCGAGAACGCCATGACCCTGGATATCGCCATGGGGGGCTCGACCAATACCGTTCTGCACCTGCTGGCGGCGGCCCAGGAGGCGGAGGTCGCCTTCGGCATGAACGATATCGACCGGCTGTCGCGCCGGGTTCCCTGCCTGTGCAAGGTGGCACCCAATGTGGCCGACGTTCATATCGAAGACGTGCACCGGGCCGGCGGTATCTTCGGCATTCTGGGCCAGTTGGACCGTGGCGGTCTGATCAACCGCGAATGCGGCACCGTCCATTCCCGGACCCTGGCCGAGGGCCTGGACCAGTGGGATATCAGCCGCTCCAATGATCCCAAGGTCACGGAGTTCTTCAAGGCGGCCCCCGGCGGCGTGCGCACCACCGAGGCGTTCAGTCAGGCCAAGCGTTGGGATGCCGTCGACAAGGATCGCGCCAAGGGCGTCATCCGCTCGGTTGACAACGCCTTTTCCAAGGATGGCGGACTGGCGGTGTTGTTCGGCAACCTGGCTCTGGACGGCTGTATCGTCAAGACGGCCGGGGTGGACGACAAGAACCTGACCTTCTCGGGTCCGGCGGTGATCTGCGAAAGCCAGGACGAGGCGGTGGCCAAGATTCTGAGCGGCGGCGTCAAGGCCGGCGACGTGGTGATCGTCCGCTACGAGGGGCCGCGCGGCGGCCCCGGCATGCAGGAGATGCTTTATCCCACCTCTTATCTGAAGAGCATGGGATTGGGGAAGGAATGCGCCCTGATCACCGACGGCCGCTTCTCCGGCGGCACCTCGGGCCTGTCCATCGGCCACTGCTCGCCGGAAGCCGCCGCGGGCGGCGTCATCGGCCTCGTCGAGGAAAATGATGTCATCGAGATCGACATCCCGAACCGGCGCATCCACCTGGCCGTGGAAGAGTCAGTGCTCG
>JACQAD010000305.1 GCA_016195125.1 Magnetospirillum sp. | reverse complement strand
CCGCGGGGGCGCGGAAGCTGAACTGGGCCGGCGCGGCCTGAATTGCGGCCCGCGCCCGGCGGAACCGGCTCTTGAGTTCATCGGGCAGGCGGCCTTCGCCACCGGCGGCGCGGGCGATCTCCACCAGGGACGGCGCCCCCTTCTCGCCGCCGGTCAGGACCGAGCCGTGGCTGCGCGCCGCGAACAGCAGATCGTGGATCAGGGTCCGCTTGTTGGCGGCCACCGCCTGACGGGCGGCGGCCAGGGCGGCCTCGGCGCCTTCGGGGGCGAACAGGGTGACGCGGTGGTGGGGGTCGATTCCGGCCGGCGACAGATGGCCATAGGCCGACAATTCCACTTCGACGGCGCCGGCCAGTTCCTTGGCCAGGGAGCGGATGGCCGAGCGGTAATCGGCATAGGCTTCCAGCACCGCCACGATGGCGCCGGTATCGGCGGGAAGGACCATGTTGATGTCGGTGGAGGTGCTCCAGGGCTTGAGCTTGCCCGGCTGAACCACGCGGGCGCGGGTGCGGGCCAGATCGGGGGCGCCCTCGCGGATGGCGCGGAACGTCTCCATCTCGGCGCCCGAGGAAAAGCCGACGCCGAAATCAATCATGACGCCGCCGATGGTCTCGGTCTCGGGGTCCAGCAGGCTCATCAGCACGTCGTCGATGGACAGTTCCGACCAGCCGGTCAGGCAGGCCAGCATGTCGGCGCCGGCATATTCGCACGATTGCAGCAGGCCCTGGGCCTTGGAGCGGGCGGGCTCCTCGGAATGAGCGATGAAGGCTTCGAGCGAATCGCGGCTGACCAGCTCGATCCCGTTCAAGACGGTCTCGCCGCCCTCGCCGGTGATACGCTGACCGGGCTCGGGCAGGGTGATGCAGGTCCAGGGCCGCAGGTATTTCAGCAACCCGGCGACGGTATCCACATCCGAGCCCTGCACCGGCAGGACCAGCCCGAACTCGCTGGCGGGAACGTCGTAGAAGCGGAAGCGGGCGGCGCAAACCATGCCGGTCCAGCCCTGCATCCCCTCCACGTCCAAGATGGCGTCGCCCTCCACCGGGCGGGGGGCGCCGCCATCGGCGATACAGATTGCGTCCAGGGTGCCCGACGGCACCAGCCGCAGCGGCCCCATGCCGCCGGTGGCGATGACGCCGCCGACGAAGGCCGAGCCGATGCTGGTCAAATCCACCAGCACCCGCGCGGTGGGGCCGACTTTGTCGGCCAGGGCGGCGTTGACCTGGGTGAAGGTGAGGCCGGCGCCGGCCGAAACCAGACCGCGCCCGGTATCGATGCCGACCTGATGGGTCTTCAGCGCCTCGATCGGCGTCGCGGCGTCGACGATCTCGGCCGCCAGGGCTCCCTTGGGCCGAATGGCGACGATGCCGGCGAAGGCGGTGGCGTCCTCGTCCTTGTACTCGTAGGAGCCGATGGCGCTGGTCAGGCCGCCGGCGGGCATCACCGCCCAATTGGCCGCCACCGCCGCGCTGACCGCCTCGGCGATGTCATGGGTGGCGCACAGCCGTGCCCGAATGGGCTTGCCGCCGTCGTCGGTCAGTTCTGCCTCGGGCAGGCCGCTAAAGTCCATGGGGGCGCTCATCATCCGCCGCGAGAAGGGTTATGGGGCCCTCCCATAGCATTTCCGTCCCGATTGGTGAAAGCCTTCATGCGCATGGGGGGAATGTGCACCTTGGAATCTTTCCGGTTCGGCCTCATCTTTGATCCATGCCCGACGGAGCCGACAGCCTTGCGGTAAGCGTTCTCTCCAGCCTCTCGGAGGTGGAGGCGGAGCAATGGGACGCCTGTGCCGGGCCGGACAATCCCTTTGTCGCCCACGCCTTCCTCAGCGCCCTGGAGCGGTCGGGCTCGGCCACGGGCCGCACCGGCTGGCAGCCCCGCCCCCTGGTGGTGCGGGGGCGAGGCGGCCTGGTGCTGGCGGTGGCGCCGCTCTACCTGAAAAGCCATTCCTACGGCGAATACGTCTTCGATTGGGGCTGGGCCCAGGCCTACGAGCGGGCCGGCGGCACCTATTACCCCAAGCTGCAATGCGCCGTGCCCTTCACGCCGGTGACCGGGCCGCGCCTGCTGATCCGGCCGGGCGAGGACCGGGGCCGGCTGACCCGTATCCTGGCCTCGTCCATGATCGAGGCGGCGCGGCGCCTGGGCGCCAGTTCCGTCCACGTCACCTTCCCCCAGGAAGCCGAAGCCGCCGCCCTGGGCGAGCTCTGCTATCTGCGCCGCCTGGGCAGCCAGTACCACTGGTGCAATCAGGGCTATGACGGCTTCGACGATTTCCTGGCCCTGCTGTCGTCACGAAAGCGCAAGCAGATCCGCAAGGAACGCGAGGCGGTGGCGCGGCTGGGTCTGCGGATCGAGACTCTGGTGGGGGCCGATATCAAGGCCCGGCACTGGGATGTCTTTCATGCCTTCTATCAGGCCACCGTCGACCGCAAATGGGGCCAGGCCTACGTCAACCGCGCGTTCTTCGAGGAATTGGCGGCCACCAGGCTGGGCGACAAGGCGGTGCTGGTCTGGGCCGAGGAGGCGGGCGAGCCCCTGGGCGCCGCCTTCAACATGCTGGGCAGCGATACCTTGTACGGCCGCACCTGGGGCGGCGGCCGGCATGTGGATTTCCTGCATTTCGAGGCCTGCTATTACCGCGCCATCGACTTCGCCATCACCCACGGGCTGGCCCGGGTCGAGGCCGGCGCCCAGGGCGAGCACAAGGTCAGTCGCGGCTATTTGCCCACGCCCACCTATTCCGCCCATTGGATCGCCGATGCCAATCTGGAGGCGGCGGTGGCGCGATTCCTCGATCATGAACGGGAGGCGGTGGCCGCAGACATCGTCGCCCAGGCCGAGGAAGGGCCTTTCCGTAAGGGTTGAGGCTTGTTTAGACTGCGTCTTCATAAAACCAGGAGACGCGAGATTGGCCGCCGACGGACCCTCTCCCGAGCAGAAGACCGATTATCTGGTGCGCAAGCTGGAGCAGACCATCCGCGACAACCGGACGGTCAAGGGCATGTCGTTCCGCACCTGGCAGACCATCGCCCGCGAAGAGATCCTCAACGCCATGCGCGAGCATGAAAAGCGCCAGCAGCGCCACGATCAGACCATCAACCGCCTGATCCTGGTCTCGGCCTCGTCCCTGGTGACCATCGGCTTCTGGGGCGCCATGGTGGCGGTCAACAGCGCCTATGGCGGAATTGCAGCGATCATCACCCTGGTGGCCGGCGCCGCTCTGTTCTTCGTCACCGCCGATTGGGGCATCAAGCGCTTCGTGTCGGGCTACAACCAGCACAAGCGGGTCGAGCGTCTGGCCCATATCGAGGAATTGGACAAGCGCATCAAGCGCATGGAACACGAGATGAAGAAGAAAGCCGACCGGATCAAGGACATGATGGAAGAGGAGTTCCAGGTCTGAGAATCCGTCTCGTCGCCCTGATCCTTCTGCCCATCGCCGCCGCCGCCCTTCTGCTTGGAGCCGATGCGCGCCGCGCGGGCGAGGCCGCCGGTCTGCTGGCCGAACTGGCGGGCGAGCCCCTGGTCCCGGCTTTGCCCGAGCGCCAGTCCATCTGCTATACCGTGGCCGAGCATTCCTACGAGGCCGATCTCTACGGTTTGTCCGGTCCCTTCCTGGTGCTGCTGCCGGGGGCGGCGGCGGCGGGCAAGGATGATCCCCGGCTGATCCATATGGCCGCCGCCCTGGCGCATGCGGGCTGGCGGGTGATGGTGCCCGACCTGTCGGCGCAAAAAGCCCTGACTCTGTCTTCCGCCGATGCTCAACCCATTGCCGATGCCATCCGCCATGTGGCGGGCGATGGCGCCAAGGTGGCGGTCGCCGCCATTTCCTACGGCGCGGTTCCGGCGGTATTGGCGGCATTGGAGCCGGAGGTGGCGGCCAAGGTGGCGGTGCTGGTGGCGGTCGGCCCGCCCTTCGATGCCGAACGGGTGATCGGCTTTTTCACCACCGGCTTCTGGCGCGGCGCCCCCGAGCAGCCCTGGCGGAAGCTGGAGCCCAATGCCTATGGCAAGTGGGTGTTCGTGCAGAACAACGCCATCCGCCTGACCGATTCCGGCGATCGCGCCCTGCTGGCCGCCATCGCCCGGCGCAAGCTGGCCGATCCGTCGGTGCCCATCGACGATTTGACCCTGCGCCTGGGGCCGCAGGGCCGGGCGGTGATGGAATTGCTGGACAACGGCGATCCCGAATGGGTCTCGGCCATGATCCGGGCGCTGCCGCCGGGGATCGCCGCCGAGATCGAACGTCTCGATCTGGCTCGGCGCGACCTCAGGGGCTTTGCCCCCGAATTGATGGTCATCCACGGCACCGATGACCGGATCATTCCGGTGGGCGAGGGCGAGGCCCTGGCCGCCGCCGTTCCCCATGGCCGCCTTTATCGCCTGGACAGCCTCGCCCATGCCGATCTCAAGGCGGGAAGCGTCACCGACGCCCTGACCCTGTGGCGGGCGGTCTATCGCCTGCTGGAGTGGCGCGACCGGATGGGGTAGAACCCCGCCATGACCAAGTTTTCCCCCTTCGACGCGATCATCATCGGCGCCGGCGCCGCCGGCCTGATGTGCGCCGCCGTGGCCGCCGGGCGCGGGCGCCGCGTATTGGTGCTGGACCACAACGACCAGCCGGGGCGCAAGATCCTGATCTCGGGCGGCGGGCGCTGCAACTTCACCAATCGCAGCGTGACGCCGGGCAATTACCTGTCGGCCAATCCCCATTACGTCACCTCGGCGCTGAAGCGCTATGGCCCCTCCGACTTTCTGGACCTGATGGCCCGCTACGGCATCGCCTGGCACGAGCGCGAGCACGGCCAGCTGTTCTGCGACGTCTCCGCCGCCGAGATCGTCCATATGCTGCTGGCCGAATGCGGTGCCGGCGGAGTGGAGATCAGGACGTCGTGCCGCATCTCCAGCGTCTCGGGCGACGGCCCCTTCGAGATCGCCACCAGCGCCGGGACGTTCCGCGCCGCGGCTCTGGTGGTGGCGACCGGCGGCATGTCCCTGCCCAAGATCGGCGCCACCGGCTATGCCTTCGCCCTGGCCAGCCGCTATGGGCTCGGTGTGATGCCGCCCCGCGCCGGTCTGGTGCCGCTCGGCTTTGCCGGGCCGGATCTCGACCTGATGAGCGAACTGGCGGGCATCGCCGTTCCGGTCGAGGTCAGCTTCGCCAAGGCCCGCTTCAAGGACGCGCTGCTGTTCACCCATCGCGGCCTGTCGGGGCCGGCGATCCTGCAGATCAGCTCCTATTGGCAAAAGGGGCTGCCCATCCGCGTCAATCTGCTGCCCGGCCTGGACGTGGCCGCCCATCTGCTGGAACGCAAGGCGGCGCGGCCCAACGCCCAGGTGGAGACCATCGTGGGCGAGATGCTCCCCGCCCGTCTGGCCAAGGCCATGGTGGAGAAGGCGGGTTTGACCGGTAGACCGATCGGTCAGTCGACCAATGCCGCCCTGGCCGGACTGGCCCGCCTCCTGTCGGATTGGCAGCCGGTTCCGTCGGGCAGCGAGGGCTACCGCACCGCCGAGGTCACCCTGGGCGGGGTGGATACCGCCGGCCTATCCTCCAAGACCATGGAGGCCAAATCCCGCCCCGGTCTCTACGTCATCGGCGAGGCGGTGGACGTGGCCGGCTGGCTGGGCGGCTATAATTTCCAATGGGCATGGTCGTCGGGCTGGGTGGCGGGGCAGAGCCTCTAAAGCGCCAGCCCCAGCCGTGTCCCGTCCTCGAAGGCGGCCAGGGCATCCAGCTTGGAGGCGTCACGGGCGCCGCCGACCAGATGAACCTCGCGGCCCATCTCCCGCAATTGCTCGGCCAGGGCGCGGTTCGAGTCCTGGCCGATGCAGATGATGATGGTATCGGCCTCGATCAGCCGGTCACTGCCGTTCAACGTGATATGCAGCCCGGCATCGTCGATGGCCCGGTAAGTGAGCCCGGCCAGCATCTCCACCTGATGGCGCTGGAGATGGGCCTTGTGAATCCAGCCGGTGGTCTTGCCCAGGCCGGCGCCGGGGCGGTCGGGCTTGCGCTGGAGCATGGTGATGGAGCGGCGCGGCGGCGGCGGAGCCTGGGGTTCGCACAGCCCGCCCCGGCTGGAGAAGCCGCGGTCGATGCCCCATTCGGCGTTGAAGTCGCAATCCCGGTCCTCGCCCGCCAGATAGAGGGCGACGTCGAAGCCGATACCGCCCGAGCCCATGATCGCCACCTTGTCGCCGGCGCGCTTACGGCCCGACAGGATGTCCTCGTAGCCCACCACCTTGGCATGGTCGGCGCCGGGCAGGTCGAGGCGGCGCGGCGTGATGCCGGTGGCGATGACGATCTGGTCATAGGCGCCGAGATCGGCGGCCTTGGCCGGATGCCCCAGATGCAGCTCGACACCCAGACGGGCTAGGGCCTGGGCGTAATAGGCGGGGGTGGCAAGGTATTCCTCCTTGCCCGGCACCCGTCGCGCCAGCACGAACTGGCCGCCCAACTCGGTGGCGGCGTCGAACAGGGCGACATCATGGCCCCGCTTGGCCGCTTCCAGGGCACAGGCCATGCCGGCGGGACCGGCGCCGATCACCGCGATGCGCTGGGGACGGCAGGCGGGGCGCGAGATGAACTCACCCTCCCGCCCGGCACGGGGATTGACCAGGCAGGTGGCGGCCCCGCCCGAGAAGATGGGGTCGAGGCAGCCCTGATTGCAGCCGATGCAGGAATTGATGGACTGGGGCTCTCCCGCACTCACCTTGGCGGCAAAGGCGGCATCGGCCAGCAGCGGCCTTGCCATGGAAACCAGATCGGCCTGACCCTCGGCCAGCAGTGATTCGGCCAGTTCCGGCGTCTTGATGCGATTGCTGGCCGCCACCGGAATGCCGATTGCCGCCTTGACCCGGGCGGTGGCCCAACTCCAGGCGCCCTGGGGCACGGTGTGGGCGATGGTCGGCACCCTGGCCTCGTGCCAGCCGATCCCGCTGTTGAGCAGGTCGCAGCCCGTGTCTTCCAGCGCCTTGGCCACCAGCACCACTTCGTCGGCGCTGAGGCCGTCCTCCACCAGATCGACCATGGACAGGCGCACGCTCAGCATGGGCGCTTCGCCCAGGGCGGCGCGGACCGAGCGCACCACCTCCACGCAGAAACGCATCCGCCCATGCAGATCGCCGCCCCAGCGGTCGGTGCGCTTATTGGTGCGCGGCGCCATGAATTCGTTGATGAGATAGCCTTCCGAGGCCATCACCTCGACGCCGTCATAGCCGGCGGCAATGGCCAGCCGGGCGGCGCGGGCGTAATCGGCGATGGTCCGCTCGATCTCGGCATCGGACAGTTCACGAGGCGCGTGGCTGTTGATG
>JACQAD010000304.1 GCA_016195125.1 Magnetospirillum sp. | reverse complement strand
TGGACATGGAACAGGGCGGCCTTCACCGCAGAGGGTCTCCTCGACAGCCGGATCCTGCAGATCCAGGACCCGAGCAACGCCAATTGCGCCGCCTGCCATGGCGAAGTGCATCCTTCCGGCACCGAGCCCTTGCGGCTCAATGCCTGTGATCTGGACTCTCCGCAGACGGCGACAACCGGTCAGGTGGTGGCGTCGCAGCGGATCAATGCCTCGGGCGTCAATCTGGCCGGCAAACGCGAACTGCGCCGCTCCTGGGATATCCACGCCGAGCGCCAGGGGCCGCGCCATGATCTCGCCCGGCCGCACCAGCCCGGCCGCCAGCGACAGGGGCAAATTGTCCACCGCCTCCCAGCCCAGATCCTCCAGGGCCTTCAAGGCCAAGGTCTTGCCGGCGCCGGACATGCCGGTGACGATCACCACGCGCCGGTCGCCCCCCAAGGGGGACACGGCCGGGCTTTCACCGGAGACGGGAAGTGGCGGTTGATTCATCACGACCGCATTATATCCCGTGTTGGCGAACGCATCGCAAGGCGAACCTTCGCCGCCGCCGACGCTTCGAACGGGGCAAGGTGCAGGCGGTTCACCTTCTGGCCCAGCAATTCCACGCTGTCCGGCTCGGGCAGCCGCTCCACCTCGGATTGGGCAACCAGATCGATGACCAGGGCCAGGGGGGTGGCGGAGCCATGGGGCATTCGCACCAGCCCGATGCCGCGAACTTCCAGCAGGCCGGCGATGGAGGCGGGCGACGATACGCAAAGCCCGCCCTCGGCCGGCAGCGACAGCTCGGTCTGGTCGTCGGCCACCAAAAGGGCGCCGCCGTCGATCAGGCGCAGCGCCAGATCCGACTTGCCGCTGCCCGAGGGACCGCGAATCAACAAGGCGCGACCGCCGATCGCCACCGATGTGCCATGGACGAGACTCATGGGAAGAAGGGTGGCGATGCCACCGCGGGGAGTCAAGCCGGCTGAGGGGGGTCAGTTGGCCGCCTTGCCCGCCTTGGGCTGGACCGGATCCTGACCCTGATAAAGCGGCCACTCGCCCGAGGCCACCGCCTCCAGACTGCCCGAGGGCTGGCCCAGGCGGCTCTGGTAGATCCAGTAGCTGGTCATCACCCGCTGGACGAAGCCCCTGGTCTCGCGCGACGGCAGGCTTTCGGCGAAGAGCAGCGGGTCGTCGCCATGGCGGATATTGGCCAGCCAGCGGCCCAGATTGCCGGGACCGGCATTATAGGCGGCGGTCATCATCAGCAGATTGCCGTTGATCGGGTCATCGGCCAGCAGCTTGGAGACATAGCGCTGGCCGAGGCCCAGATTATGCTCGGGATCGGTCAGCCGCTCGCGGGCCTGCCGGCCGCCGATGGCGGCGGCGGTGGCGGGCATCAGCTGCATCAGGCCGGCGGCGCCGGCGCCGCTGCGCGCGCTGGGGTTGAACGAGGATTCCTGGCGGACCAGGGCATAGACCAGGGCCTTGTCGATCTGCCAGCCCCCCTTGGGGGTCCAGTCGGGAACCGGGAAGGCGGCGGCGTCGTGCAGGCGGCCATTCTCGCGCGGCAGCGAGCCGCCCAGGCGCACCGCCAAAGCCGGCATCTGACCGGCATAGGCCAGGACCAGCATGGATTGGCGTACGCCCTTGCCGGCATTGGGATAAAGCTTGCGCAGTTCATCCTCGGCGGCATTGCGGTCGCCCAGTTGCAGCAGACCCAGGGCGCGGCGCGAGGCGGGGATGCGCATCAGAACGTCGGAATCCCCCTCGGTGAAGGGCGGGACTTCCCACGAAAATTGGGGCTCGTGGCCCAGTTCGGCCTGGGCCAGCAGGCCGTAGAAGGTGCGCGAATAGGTGGCGGCCACTTCCAGCCAGTGATTGACCGCCTCCGGGCGTCGGGTGACCAGATTGGCCCGAGACGCCCAGAAGGCGCCGGCGGCGGCCAGCCAGTCCTGACCGTCGGCGAACCGGGCCACTTCCTCGAAATGGCGGCGCGACAGTTCGGCCTTGCCCTGACGCCAATGGGCCAGGCCGGTGATCCAGTGGGCGGCGGGCAGCAACTCGCCCGAGCGCTCGGCCGACAGACCGGCCAGGGCGGCGGCCTGCTCGTCGCGGCCTCCGGCGAAATGATCGGCGGCGACCATCAGGCGCATCTTGTCGAAATCCACGGCCGACAGGCCCTGGGCCTCGGCCGAGGCCATCAGGGACTCGACCTTGGCGGCCTCCTCGTCACGCAGCGCCTGGCGCAGGCGGGCCTTGAAGCCGCGCGCCTTGGCCGAGGAATCGTCGATGGAATAGGCGACCTCTTCCCAGGTGGCGCCGTCGGCCTCGGTATCGATGCCGGTGCCGACCAGATTGCCCTTCACCGGGGCACGGAGGGTGCCCACCGGCTTGCCGCCCTTGACCGATTTGGCCAGGCGGTGGATGGCTTCGGCCTGGGGCAGATCGGCGTATTCCGCCAGCCAGGCCCGCACTTCCTGGAATTTCGGCTTGGCGCCCGGCGCCAGCAGCCGCTGGGCCAGGACATGACCCTTCAGCAATTCGTCCTTGACCCGGCCCAGCTCGCGGTCGGCATTGGCGGCCTGGCCGGCGGCCTGCAGGGCCAGGACATGCCTGTAGATCTCGACATCGGCGGCGGACAGCGGCTTGGGCAGGGGGGCGACGCGCGCCTCGCGATTGGTGCCGGGCAGAATGGCCGCGGTCTGGGGACCGTCGGCGGCGGCCACGCGCACCAGTTCCTTCCGAACGGGCTCGCCGGCCAGGGAAGGAGATGTCGCTGCCATGATCGCCAGCATCGCTGCCGGGAGGAGCCTGTCGCGCAAGGCTGTTCTCCTCTGATTCGCTGGGTGGGTCGATGCGGGATCGAGCCACCGGGGTTATCGACAAAACCAATCGCGGTTCCCGGTTTTATAAATGACCGCCCCCCGCCGGGCAAACAAAAAACGACTCCGATTCATGAATGAATTGTAAAATTACCTTTTATATCAATGAGATAAACTTGTCGCATCAGCCGGGATGGCAGGATTCGTCCGTAACCTTCATACTGAGGCAATGATCGTCTCGGCCAGTTATCGCACCGACATTCCAGCCTTTTACGGCGCCTGGTTCCTCACCCGTTTCCGGGCGGGCTGGGCCAAGGTGGTCAATCCCTATGGCCGGCAGGTTTCGACCATTGCGCTGCGGCGCGGAATCGACGGCTTCGTGTTCTGGACCCGCAATCCGGGTCCGTTCGGTGCTGCCCTGGCCGAGATTCGGGCGGCGGGACTGCCCTTCGTCCTCCAGGTCACCGTCACCAATTACCCGCGGGCGCTGGAAACCGCGGTGATGGATGCCGAGCGCATCATCGAACTGATGGCGCGACTGGCTGCCGAGCATGGCTCCCGCGCCGTGGTCTGGCGCTACGACCCCATTCTGGTCACCACCTTGACGCCACCGGACTGGCACGAGGCCAATTTCGCCGCCCTGGCGGCGCGGCTGGAAGGGGTGGTGGACGAAGTCTCGGTCTCCTTCGCCAAGATCTATCGCAAGACCGAGCGCAATCTGGCGGCGGCGTCCCGCGCCCAGGGCTTCGGCTGGGCCGATCCGCCCGACGAGGACAAGCGATCCCTGCTGCGCGGCCTGACGCGGGCGGCGGCGGCGCGCGGCATCCGCCTGACCGTGTGCTCGCAGCCCGCCCTGCAGGTGGAGGGCGCCACCGCCTCGGCCTGCATCGATGCCAGACGGCTGGAGGACGTGGCCGCTTCCTGGGGCCTGAAACGGATCATCGCCGCCAAGATCAAGGGCAACCGCCCCGGCTGCCTGTGCCATGAAAGCCGCGACCTGGGCGAGTACGACACCTGCCCGCACGGCTGTACCTATTGCTATGCGGTCAATTCCCGCACCCTGGCCAAGCGCCGCTTCGCCGAACACGATCCCCAATCGGAATTCCTGCTGGCGCCGCCCTGGCTGGAGGGCGACGACGAGTCTCCCCGGCTATTGTGAGCTCCGCCCTTCCTGCCGCAGCACGTACAGGCCCGAGCCCACCACCACCAGGGCGCCGGCAATGGTGGACGGCGCCAGCGGCTCGGCGAAGATCAGCCAGCCCAGGCTGGACGACGCGACGATGTGGAAATAATCGAAGGGCGCCACCACCGAGGCCGGGGCCAGCCGCACCGCCTGGGTGATCAGCAATTGCCCGATCCCGCCCAGGATGCCGGCGGTGGCGAGCAGAGCCCAGGCTTGGGCGTCGGGGGTCCGCCACACCAGGGGTAAGGCGCAACCGGTGACCGACAGGGTCAGGATCGAGAACCAGAACACCGTCGTCAGGGCGGTTTCGGTCCGGCCCATGATCCGCATCATGACCATCACCAGGGCGTAGAGAATGGTCCCGGCCAGGGCATAGGCGGCGCCCATGGACCAGCCGCCGCCGCTCATGGCATCGCTTCCGGCCATGATCAGCACGCCGGAAAAGCCCATGGCGACCGCCAACCAGCGCCCGAGGCCGACATGCTCCTTGAGCAGGGGGACCGACAGGGCGGTGATCAGCAGCGGTGCCCCGAAGCCGATGACCGTTACCCGGGCCAAAGGCAGGCTCTGAAAGGCCAGGAAAAAACAGGTGACCGCCGCCAGTCCCACCGCCGAGCGCGCCGCATGGGCCAGCGGCCGCCTTGTCGCCAGACCGCCGATCCCCGACCGCCACAATAACGGCAGCAGCGGCACCAGCCCGAACCCGGCTCGAAAGAACAGCACCTGCACCACCGAAAAATCGGCCATCAGCAGTTTGACGGTGGAATCCATGGCCGCGAAGACGGTGGTGCCGGCCAGCATGGCGGCGATACCGACGAAATGGGTGGGGTGAGTGTGAATATCTGACGACAACGGTATGGCATCCTCTTGAGGGTTGGCGATTCGACCCCCATATGCAAAGACGAAAACAGGGTGTGAAACAGTCAGTTACCGCGACGCACAATACTTACTGCAATGCAATATATGTAAAATTGTAAACTAATTGATACTAATGCGACTCTGTCAATTCTGGGGCGGTTCATGTATAGTCCGCTCTAGACAACAACCGGATTAGGGGGCTGCCATGCTTATGAGCGCGTACAGAC
>JACQAD010000078.1 GCA_016195125.1 Magnetospirillum sp. | reverse complement strand
GCCGCCGAAGCGCGCCGCGGTATCGCCCTGGCGCAGACAGGTCACAAAGCGCCGCGACGCCTCCTGCAAGACCTTGTCGCCGATCCAGTGACCCAGGGAATCATTGATGTTCTTGAAACCATCCAAGCCGATGAACAGCATGGCGACCTTGGATTCCTCACGCCCCGCCAGGACCAGGGCCTGGAGCAGGCGATCCAGGAACAGGTTGCGGTTGGGAAGTTCGGTCAGCGGGTCGAAATTGCTGCGCCGCCACAATTGCTCGGCGGTGTCCTTGGCCTCGGTGATGTCGCGAAAAACGGCGATGCGCCTTACAACCTCGCCGACCTCGTCCATCTGAGTGGAGATGGATAGCATCAGCCGCACCGGCCGCCCGTCCTTGTGGCGATCCACCATCTCGCCCAGCCATTGGCCGGTGGAGGTCAGCGCCGACCACATCTCCTCATAGAAGGCCTTGTCGTGAAAGCCCGAATGCAGCATGTGCGGATTACGGCCGATGGCCTCGTCCGCCCCATAGCCGGTGATGGCGGTGAAGGCCGGATTGACGGCGATGATGCGGTTGTGCGAATCCGTCGCGAACATGCCTTCGAAGGCATGGTCGAATACCGCCCGATACAATGACAGCTGCTCGACCTCGCGCGACAATTCGTCGAGACGGCGGTGCGGTACTTTCCCTCGATCCTCGGCCACGACTTCCCCTGGAGGGCACTCTGATTAGGTGGGGTAAGCATGACCGTGAACAACTTTCGGCGCAAGCGCCCTAAAGTGCTCAATTGATCAAAATTGCGACAAGCTCCCGAAAATCGTCGATGACCAGATCGGCTCCCAACTCGTCCACCGGACCATGGGCATAGCCGAAGGACAGGGCGATGCTGCGCAGTCCGGCGGCGCGAGCCGACAAGATGTCGTTGGCGGAATCGCCCACCATCACCGCCTGATCGGCTCTCACCCCCAGGCGGTCGAGGATACAGGTCACGTGGGCGGGATCAGGCTTGATGGCGGGAGCGTCATCGGCCCCCACCACCAGATCGAAATAGCGAGCCAGGTCAAGGGCGGCAAGCACTTCGGCGGTGGCGCGGCTGGGCTTGTTGGTGCACACGGCCAGGGCGAGCCCCGCCGCCTTCAGCCGGGCCAGGGTTTCGAACACGCCCGGCCAGACGGTGGTGGTCTCGGCGGAGCGGGGTTCGTAATCGGCCAGGAAGCGCGCCAGGAAAGGCGCCACGTCGGACCCGGACATTCCCCCGGTGGCCATCAGGGCCTTGGTCACCAGGGTACCGGCACCGTCGCCGACCATGGACTTGACCGCCTCGTCGCTCAAAGGCCTCCGCCCCTCGCTGGCCAGCAGCCGATTCACCGCCGCCACCAGATCGGGAAGCGAGTGGATCAAGGTGCCGTCGAGATCGAAAAGAACCGCCTTCAAACCGCTCGCCATTGAAACCTTCCGCAACAAAGATTGACTTGGCCGTCACCGGCCTTTTGTGGCACCTTCCGCCGGCAACCGCAACAGATTGGGTTCGGCCCGCATCATGGCTTCCAGCAAGCTTGCCGTCATCGTCCTTGCCGCAGGCCAGGGCACGCGTATGAAGTCGTCCCTGCCCAAGGTGATGCATCCCCTGGCCGGCCGCCCCATGGTCAGCCATCTGCTCGACACCGTCTCGAGCCTCAAGCCCGACCGCATGGTGGTGGTGGTCGGCCCCGACATGGAGCTGGTCAGCCGGACCGTCGCCCCCAACCCCACCGTCCTCCAGGCCGACCGCCTGGGCACCGGCCATGCCGTGGCTCAGGCCAAGGCGGCGCTGGGCGAGTTCGACGGCGACGTGCTGGTGCTGTACGGCGACACCCCGCTGATCACCGCCGAGACCCTGGAGCGCATGCTGGCCGAGCGGCGCGGCCCCCGCGATCCGGCGGTGGTGGTGCTGGGCCAGCGCGAGAACCCGCTGTGCAATTCCGGCGTCATGGCCATCTCCGGGCAGCGCCTGTGGAGCCTGATCGAGCGCCTCGACAACAAGAATTCCAAGGGCGAGTACTATCTGACCGATATCGTCGCCCTGGCCCGCGCCGATGGCGCCACCTGCTCCCATGTGGAGGGAGATCCCACCGAATTGCTGGGCGTCAATTCCCGAACCGAGCTGGCGGTGGCCGAATCCCTGGTCCAGGCCCGCCTGCGCGAGGCGGCCATGGATGGCGGCGCCACCCTCATCGACCCCGCCACGGTGTGGTTGTCGTGGGATACCGCAATCGGCAAGGACGTGGTGGTGTGGCCGCATGTGGTGTTCGGCCCCGGCGTCCGTGTCGGCGATACTGTCGAGATCAAGGGATTCTGCCATTTCGAAGGCTGCACCATCGAGAGCGGCGCCACCGTCGGCCCCTTCGCCCGCCTGCGTCCCGGCGCCGAGATCGGCGAAGGCGCGCATATCGGCAATTTCGTCGAGATCAAGAAGGCCAGCGTCGAAGCCGGCGCCAAGGTCAACCACCTGACCTATATCGGCGACGCCCGTATCGGGGCCGGCGCCAATGTGGGGGCCGGGACCATCACCTGTAACTATGACGGCTTCAACAAGTCGTTCACCGACATCGGCAAGGGCGCCTTCATCGGCTCCAATTCCTCGCTGGTGGCCCCGGTCAAGATCGGCGACGGCGCCGTGATCGGTGCCGGCTCGGTGATCACCAAGGAGGTGACCGCCGGAGCCCTGGCCGTGGCCCGCGGCTCGCAGATGGAGCTGAAGGGCTGGGCCGAACGCTTCCGCGCCCAGCACGCCAAGAAGAAGGACTGACCGGATATGTGCGGCATCGTCGGCATCATCGGCAAGGTGGAAGTGGCCTCCCTCCTGGTGGAGGGGCTGCGGCGCCTGGAATACCGGGGCTACGATTCGGCCGGCATCGCCACTTTGGTCAACGGCGACATCGAGCGCCGCCGCGCCGAGAACGGCATCATCGAGAATTTTCACGAGCTCAAGGCCGAGCTTTCCGCCAAGGGCCAGGCATTCGAAAGCGACACCGACACCGAAGCGGTGGCTCAGCTGATCGATTACAACCTGGCGCAGGGCATGAATCCCGAGGAGGCCACCGCCAGGGCGCTGGAGCGCCTGCAGGGCGCCTTTGCTCTCGGCATCATCTTCGCCGGCCGCCCCGACATGATGATCGCGGCGCGGCAGGGTTCGCCCCTGGCCATCGGCTATGGCGCCGGCGAGATGTATCTGGGCTCCGACGCCCTGGCCCTGGCGCCGCTGACCCAGAAGATCGCCTATCTCAATGACGGCGACTGGGCGGTGCTGACCGCCGACAGCGTCGTCATCCGCGACCGCTCCGGCGCCATCGTAACCCGCGAGGTGCGCCAGACCCAGTTCTCCGGCGCCATGATCGGCAAGGGCGAACACCGCCACTTCATGCTCAAGGAAATCTTCGAGCAGCCGGAAGTGGTGGGCGGCACGCTGAAGACCATGCTGAACCCGGCCGACCAGACCATCACCCTGCCCCAGCTGCCCTTCGACCTGGCCTCCATCAAGCGGGTGCGCATCATCGCCTGCGGCACCTCGTTCTATGCCGGATCGGTGGCCAAGTACTGGATCGAGAAGGTGGCCCGCCTGCCGGTGGAAGTGGATATCGCCTCGGAATTCCGCTACCGCTGCCCGCCCATGGAGGCCGACGGCCTCGCCATCTTCATCTCGCAATCGGGCGAGACCGCTGACACCCTGGCGGCGCTGCGCTATTGCCGCGAGCACGGCCAGCGCACCCTGTCCCTGGTCAACGTGCCGGAAAGCACCATCGCGCGGGAATCCGAGGGCGTGCTGCAGACCCTGGCCGGGCCGGAAATCGGCGTCGCCTCCACCAAGGCCTTCACCACCCAGTTGACCGTGCTGGCCTGTCTGGCCGTCGGCCTCGGCCGCGCCACCGGAGCCCTGTCGCGTGAGGCCGAAGCCGAGATCTGCCGCTCCCTGGCCGAAATCCCGGCACGCATCGCCGAGGTGCTGCGCCGCGATGACGATATCAGGGTGATCGCCCAGGGCATCGCCGAGGCCCGCGACGTGCTCTATCTCGGGCGCGGCACCGGCTATCCCATCGCGCTCGAAGGGGCCTTGAAGCTCAAGGAAATCAGCTATATCCACGCCGAGGCCTATGCCGCCGGCGAACTCAAGCACGGCCCCATCGCCCTGATCGACGATTCGGTGCCGGTCATCGTCATCTGCCCGACGGACGAGTTGTACGAGAAGACCGCGTCCAACGTCCAGGAAGTGGTGGCGCGCGGCGGCCGGGTGGTGTTCTTCTCCGACGGCGACGGCATCTCGCGCCTGTCGGCCAAGGTCCATTCCTCCATGGCCCTGCCCGCCGTGGATTCCTTCGTGGCTCCGATCCTCTACGCCATTCCGGTGCAGTTGCTGGCCTACCACGTCGCCGTCGCCAAGGGCACCGACGTGGACCAGCCGCGCAATCTGGCGAAAAGCGTGACGGTCGAGTAGCTCTCGGCCACGAATCAATCTTTCCTCAATGAATCTGGGTGATTATCGCCCGGAATTCGTCTCAATTCTCCATCCAGGATGGCGTCGCATGGCCCGTTACCCCTCGGCTTTCCTCCTCGCGGCCCTGATGGCGGCATCCATCTCCGTTCCGGTTCTGGCGGAGGAAGCCGAAGCCCCCAAGGGTCTGTGGGAGCGCGACACCCTGACCGGCGATTGGGGCGGATTGCGCAGCCAGGCCGAGGATGCCGGACTGAAGATCGGCGGCACCTATACGGCGGAAATCCTGGGCAATCCCAAGGGCGGCAACAAGCAACGCGCCGTCGCCACCGGCAATCTGCAGCTCGATCTGGACGCCGATTTCGCCAAGCTGGCCGACTGGCAGGGCCTGACCTTCCATCTGACCGCGCTGTCCCTGCACGGACGCGGCCTGGGCAGCAATTTCGTCGGCTCCCTGTTTGCCGTCCGCGACATCGAGGCGGCGCCCAATACCCGCATCTGGTCCCTGTGGCTGCAGCAGAAATTCGCCGGCGACGCGGCGTCCATCCGTCTCGGCCAGATGCCCTGGCAGGACGAGTTCATGACCAGCGCCTATGGCGCCACCTTCCTCAACGGCGCCTTCGGCTGGCCCGGCGGGTTCTCGGCCAATCTGGTCAATGGCGGCGGCGGCTATCCCTTTTCCACCACCGGCGCGCGGCTGTCGGTGCAACCCATGGACAAGACCACCCTGCTGTTCGGGGTCTGGGACGGCGACCCGGCGGCGGGCAATATCCGCGGCCAGGATCCCAGCCGCAAGAACACCGACGGCCTCAACGTCCGCCTGAAAACCCCACCCGTCTATCTGATGGAAGCCGATTACGGCGACGACAAGGATGCCGAGGGCCTGCCCGCCATGCTCAAGCTGGGCGCCTTGATCCATAGCGGCCGCTTCGACGATCCCCATTGGGCCACCAACGGCGTCTCGCTGGGCAGCCCCAATTCCAGCGGCATCCCCGCCCCCCGACGCGGCAATTGGCTGCTCTATGGCGTTGCCGATGTCATGCTGTGGCGGGATGCGGACGCCCCCAAGCGCAATATCGGCGCCTTCGTCCGCCTGGTGGGCGGCCCCGACGACCGCAACCAGACCCCCTATTACGCCGATACCGGCCTCAACTGGCAGGGTCTGATCGAAGACCGCGAGGACGACATCGCCGGCATCGGCTTGGCCTATGGCCGTATGAGCCGGGCCCTGGCCGCCCAGGATCGCGATTCCATCCGTACCGGCAACAGCTTCGGCCCGGTCCGCGACTACGAGATGGTGGTTGAAGGCACCTACCGCGCCCAGATCACTCCCTGGTGGACCGTGGTTCCCGACGCCCAGTACATCGTCCATCCCGGCGGCGGCGCAGCGTGGCAGGGCACCTCCAGCCGTATTCCCGACGCCTGGGTTCTGGGCCTGCGCTCGGTGTTCAAGCTGTAGGGTCAAAACGCATTCCGGTCCCACCGGTTTCGCCTGTTTCACACCCATGGACAGAGTGCGGCCTCTGGGCTAATAATCCAGACAGTCTTCAAGGGATTCAAACGGCCCCCGCCGCAACCGCTCCACCTCGTTCGCCCCCGTTCCGCTCTTTCGAGGGCGGTCAACCCGTGTCCCGAGGTTTTGCGGTTCGTCCGAGGGGTTCTCCCTGCAACTCGTTACGGGTACCCTGCCGATCATGCGTCTTTCCGGCTTCGTGGTTCTGCTCCTGATCGTCCTGGGCAACCTCGGCTTCTGGGCCTCGATGAATCGCCCGCAAAGCGGTTTGCCCTGGTCCGGCACCATCAACAGCCTGTCCTTCAGCCCCGGGCGCGCCGACGACGATCCCACCATCGTGCGCAAGCTGCCCTATATGGACGAGTGGCTGCTGCCGACCCGGGCCGAGATGGACGAGGATCTGGCCCTGCTGGCCGGCAAGGTTCTGCAGGTCCGCACCTACTCGACCCTGGAGGGCCTCGATCAGGTTCCCGAACTGGCCGCCAAATACGGCCTGAAGGCCCTGCCCGGCGCCTGGCTGGACGAGCGCCTGGGCCGCAACGAGGTCGAACTGGCCAACATCATCCGCATCGCCCGCGACAATCCCAATGTGGAACGGGTGATCATCGGCAACGAAAACCTGACGCTCCACCGCCTGTCGCCCGAACAGATGATCCGCTATCTGCGCCGGGCCCGCGCCGCGCTGCCCGACCGGGTCAAGATCAGCACCGCCGAGGCCTGGGCCATCTGGCTCGACTATCCCGAACTGGCCCGGGAAGTGGATTTCATCACCATCCACACCCTGCCCTTCTGGGAGCCCGGCGGCATCCACATCGACAACGCGCTGGCCTTCACCAAGCGCATGGTTGGCGACGTCCAGGCCGCCTATCCCGACAAGCCCCTGTTCATCGGCGAAGTGGGCTGGCCGTCGGCCGGCCGCAATTACGGCGTCTCGGAGCCGTCCCTGGTCAACCAGGCCATGTTCCTAAGGAATTTCGTCAACTGGGCGCACGAGCAAAAGCTCGACTACAACATCGTCGAGGCCTTCGACCAGCCCTGGAAAGTGAACCTGGACAATACGGCGAGTGAAAAGCACTGGGGCATCTACACCGTCGAGCGCCAGCCCAAGTTCAACTGGATCGGCCCGGTCATCGAGTTCGAGGAATGGCCGACCCAGGCCGCCGGGGCCACCCTGATCGCCTTGCTGCCGGTGATCTGGTTCCTGGGCAAGTGGAAGGATCTGCGCCTGCCGGGCAAGATCTTCTTCGCCGTGCTGGTGCAATTCGCCTCGTCCCTGCTGATCTGGACCATGTCGACACCCATGATCAAGGACGTGTCGCCGGGCACCGGCCTGATGCTGGGCCTGATGCTGCCGGCGCAGCTATTGCTGCTGTTCGTGGTGCTGATCGCCGGCATCGAGGTCACCGAGCTGACCTGGGCCGGGCGCTTCAAACGCAAGTTCTCCGCCCTGCCGCCCGATCAGTGCAAGCGCTTCCCCAAGGTCTCCATCCACCTGCCGTGCTACAACGAACCGCCGGCCATGGTGAAACTGACCATCGACAGCCTGATGGCCCTGGATTACCCCAATTTCGAAGTCATCGTGCTCGACAACAACACCAAGGATCCCAAGGTCTGGGAGCCGGTGAAGGAGTATTGCGAGAGCCTGGGCGAGCGGGTGAAGTTCTATCACCTCGCCCCCTGGCCGGGCGCCAAGGCCGGGGCGCTCAATTTCGGCCTGACCGTCACCGATCCCGAGGCCGAGATCATCGGCGTGGTCGATTCCGACTACATCGTCGACAAGAACTGGCTGCGCGGCCTGGTGCCCTATTTCGAAGACCCCAAGGTTGGCCATGTCCAGGCTCCCCAGGACCACCGCGAGTGGGAACACGACGTCTTCAAGGAGATGATCAACTGGGAATATGCCGGTTTCTTCGACATCGGCATGGTCTACCGCAATGAGGCTGACGCCATCATCCAGCACGGCACCATGACCCTGGTGCGCAAGAAGACCCTGGAGGATGCCGGGCGCTGGGGCGAGTGGTGCATCGTCGAGGACGCCGAGCTGGGCCTGCGCATGATGAAGGCCGGTTATTCCTCGGTCTATGTCCAGGACCGCCTGGGCCATGGCCTGGTTCCCGATTCCTTCATGGCCTACAAGAAGCAGCGCTTCCGCTGGGCCTATGGCGCCGTGCAGATTCTCAAGGCCCATTGGCGCTCGCTGATGCCCTTCAAGAAGACCGGCCTGACCGCCGGGCAGAAGTATCACTTCGTCTCGGGCTGGCTGCCGTGGTTCGCCGACGCCTTCTACCTGCTGTTCGCCGCCGCCGCCCTGGTATGGTCGCTGGGCATGATCGTGGCGCCGCGCTATTTCAGCACGCCGCTGCCCTTCTTCACCCTGCCCACGGTCGGCGTGTTCGTGGCCAAGATCTTCCATCACTTCTTCCTCTACACCACGCGGGTGAAGTGCGGCCTCAAGCGCCGCTCCCTGGCGGCCATCGCCGGCATGGGCCTGACCTATTCCATCGCCTGGGCCATGTGGCAGGGCATCTTCACCAAGTCGACGCCGTTCATGCGCACCCCCAAGATGGCCAACAAGGCGGCCTTCACCCAGGGCTTCCTGATGGCGTCCGAGGAAGCCACCCTGGCGCTGCTCCACTACGTCGCCGCCATCGCCGTGCTGATCCCCCGCAACAACTTCACCGATCCCGATGTTCGGATCTGGTCCCTGACCCTGGTGGTCCAGGCCATGCCGTTTCTGGCGGCCCTGATCGCCTCGCTGATCAGCGTCATGCCGTCCAAGATCCCCGAACAACCCGCCGCCACGCCGGCGGCCCCGGCCGCCGCCGAATAGCCCTGGAGATCAAGGCGAATCGCCATTAGGCCCGCCCCCAATCGGGGCGGGCCTTTTCATTTCACGGCGCCCGAGGCTTTGGGCGGATCAATTCATCGGGCCACCGGTATGGGGGATTGCTCGATCAATGAGCGTTGGCACGAGATGCAACTTTCTATGCAACAACATCTCCCCAATAAACTCCATACGGAACATTTCGCCAAGTGATATGACAATCAGTCGGCTATCTTGCGTCGCAGCAATATGCTATCCCTAGGTATTAACCGCAAACCAGCTTTTGAATAGGTGCCCCATGCTTCGCCGCCGCCTCTCAGGAATGGGAATCGTTCCCCGCATCATGGCTCTGGCCGTTTCCGGCGTGCTGCTGCTGGGGTTGAGCGTCACCTTGCTGGCCCGCACCCTGCTCACCTCCAGCGCCGCCGACACGGCGCGCGAACGGGTGGACACCAACATGAAGGTGGCCTGGGACGCCCTGAAGGCCAAGGGAAGCACCTTGGCCGTCATCGACGGCAAGCTGATGGCCGGAGACCACGTGCTGAACGGCAATTTCGAGGTGGTCGACAAGGTCAAATCCCTGGTGGGCGGCACCGCCACCATCTTCATGGGCGACACCCGCATCTCGACCAACGTCATCAAGCCCGACGGCAATCGCGCCGTAGGAACCCAATTGGCCAAGACCGCCGCCTATGCGTCGGTTTTCGAGCGCAAGACTCCGTTTAGGGGCGAGGTCGAGATCCTGGGCGAGCCCTACATGACCGCCTATGACCCGCTGCTGGATGCCGGCGGCAATGTCATCGGTGTGCTGTATGTGGGCATCAAGAAGGCTGAATTCCTGACCGCCGCCAACAACACCCTGCTGTCCATGGTCCTGGCGACCGGCCTCGTCGGACTGTTCTCCATCATCCTCAGCTGGACCATCGCCCGGCGCAGCCTTGCCCTGCCCCTGAAGGGCAGCATTTCGGCCATGCGGGAACTGGCGGCCGGTAATCTGGAAGTGGCCATTCCCGATCTGGCCCGCCAGGACGAGATCGGCGAGATCGTGGCCGCCCTGGCGGTGTTCAAGGGGAACGGCATCGAACGCCAGAGGCTGGAAGCCGCCCATACCGCCGAGCAGGCGGCCCGCAACCGTCGCCAGGAAGCCATCGAGCGCCTGACCGCCGATTTCAATGCCAGCGTGGTCAAGGTTCTGGCCGATGTCACCGCCTCGGCCCACCATCTGCGTGATTCCGCTCAATCCATGACGTCGGTGGCCGAGGATACCTCGCGCCAGTCCACCGTGGTCGCCGCCGCCGCCGAGCAGGCCTCGGTCAATGTGGAAACCGTGGCCGCCGCCGCCGAGGAACTGGCCGCCTCGGAAACTGAAATCGCCCGGCAGGTCAGCTCCTCCACCGACATCTCGCGTCGCGCCGCCGAGGAGGCCGATCGGGTCAACGGCATCGTCACCACCTTGTCCGCGGCGACCATGAAGATCGGCGAGGTGGTGAACCTGATCAACGACATCGCCGCCCAGACCAACCTGCTGGCCCTGAACGCCACCATCGAGGCGGCCCGTGCCGGTGAAGCCGGCAAAGGATTCGCCGTGGTCGCCAACGAGGTCAAGCACCTGGCCACCCAGACCGCCAGGGCCACCGAGGAGATCGTGGTCCAGATCAATTCGGTGCAATCCGTGACCCGCGACGCCGTCACCGCCATCGGCGGCATCAGCCACACCATCTCGTCCATCACCGAAAGCACCTCGGCCATCGCCGCGGCGGTGGAACAGCAGACCGCCGCCACCGGCGAGATCGCCCGCAACGTCCAAGAGGCCTCCAGCGGCACCCGCGAGGTCACCTCCTCCATCACCCTGGTCAATGAAGGCGCCGCCACCACCGGCAGCGCCGCCCAGCAATTGCTGTCCACCGCCGACCATCTGTCCCATCAATCGGACGAATTGGCCACCGAAGTCTCCACCTTCCTCGACGCCATCAAGGCCGCCGGCGACCCCGACCACCGCCACGCGGCCTAGGGACGGTTTCCGCGACCGCGCCATCCCTCAGGGGAAGGCGCGGTCGCGGAACCCCACCCTTGCCCTGCCCTCCCCGTCGCGCCTAATGTGGCACTGAGAATCATCTTCAGCTGGTCCCATGGCCGAAACCCATCCTTCCTTCAATGTCCTGTGGCTGCAGGCCGCGTCCTGCGGCGGCTGCACCATGTCGGCCCTGGCGGCGGACGACGTCGGCATGGTCCGGGCGCTGGAACGGTTCGGCATCCGCCTGCTGTGGCATCCGTCGCTGTCCGAGGAAAGCGGGGCCGAGGCCCTGGCCATCCTCGACGATTGCGCCGCCGGTCGGGTACGGCTGGATTGCCTGTGCATCGAGGGCTCGGTGCTGATGGGGCCGGGCGGCAGCGGCCGTTTTCAGATGCTGTCGGGCAGCGGCAGGTCCATGAAGGACTGGATCGCCGCCCTGGCGCCGCGCGCCGATCACGTGGTGGCGGTGGGCTCTTGCGCGGCCTTTGGCGGTGTGCCGGCGGCGGACAGCAATCCCACCGATGCGTTGGGTCTGCAATTCTCAGGCTGGGCTCCCGGCGGCGCCCTGGGCAAGGGCTTTCGCTCGCCCTCGGGCCTGCCGGTAATCAACATCGCCGGCTGCGCCCCCCATCCCGGCTGGGTGGTTGAGACCCTGGCGGGCCTGGCCCTGGGCGATTTCACGCCCGACCGCCTGGACGCCCTGGGCCGGCCGCGCGCCTTCGCCGATCATCTGGCCCATCACGGCTGCGGCCGCAACGAGTTCTACGAGTTCAAGGCCAGCGCCGCCCGGCCCTCGGATCGCGGCTGCCTGATGGAGAATCTGGGCTGCCGCGCCACCCAGGCGCCGGGCGATTGCAATATTCGGCGCTGGAACGGCTATGGCTCGTGCACCGATGGCGGTTATGCCTGCATCAACTGCACCAGCCCCGCCTTTGAAACGCCGTCGGGACCGTTTCAGGAGACCGCCAAGGTCGCCGGCATTCCCGTCGGTCTGCCGGTGGACATGCCCAAGGCCTGGTTCGTGGCCCTGGCGGCGCTTTCCAAATCGGCAACGCCGCAACGGGTGCGCGCCAACGCCCATTCCGACCATGTCATCATCCCTCCCGCCCGCCGCCCGCCGAAACAGCCATGACCAAACCCACCCGTCTCATCGTCGGTCCCTTCAACCGGGTCGAAGGCGATCTGGAGGTGACCCTCGAGGTCGCCGACGGCGCCGTGGCCGAGGCCCGGGTCAACGCCCCGCTCTACCGCGGCTTCGAACAGATCCTGCTGGGCCGCCCCGCCGCTGATTCCCTGGTGATCGCGCCGCGTATCTGCGGCATCTGCTCGGTGTCGCAATCGGTGGCGGCGTCGCGCGCCCTGGCCGGGCTATCGGGTATCCAGACGCCGCCCAACGGCCGCCTCGCCACCGACCTGATCCTGGCGGCCGAGAACGCCGCCGATCACCTGACCCATTTCATGCTGTTCTTCGCCCCAGATCTGGCCCGGGATTGCTATGCAAGCCGTCCCTGGCACGCGGCGGCGCGGCGGCGTTTCTCCGCCCGTGACGGCGAGTGCGCCCGCGCCCTGCTTCCGGCCCGCGCCCGTTTCTTGCACCTGATGGGCTTGCTGGCGGGCAAGTGGCCCCATTCCCTGGCGCTCCAGCCCGGCGGCGTCACCAAGGCGGTGGACCCGGCCGAGAGGGTGCGGCTGTTGGCCATCCTGGCCGAGTTCCGCGAGGCCTTGGAAACCCACCTGTTCGCCGATCGCCTTGAAGCCATTTCCGCCCTGGACAGCATCGAGGCGCTGGAATCCTGGACCAATGCCGCCCCCGCCGAGAAAGGCGATTTTCGCCTGTTCCTGCACATCGCCCGTGATCTGGGCTTTGCCGATCTCGGCGCCGGCCCCGGCCGCTTCGTCTCCTCGGGCAGTTTCGGATTGTTCGGCCCCGGCGTCTGGAAGGCCGGCACCCTGTCAGATTTCGACCCGGCCCTGGTGCTCGAGGATACCGCCTTCGCCTGGATGGAGGGCGAGGCCGCCGCCCCCTTTGCCGGCCGGACCATTCCCGCTCCCGACAAGCCCGACGCCTACAGCTGGTGCAAGGCTCCGCGCCTGGACGGCGCCGTGATCGAGGTCGGCGCCCTGGCCCGCCAGGTGGTGGACGGCCACCCCTTGGCCCGCGCCCTGATCTCCCATCGGCCCGGCGGCTCGGTCCTGGACCGGGTGGTGGCGCGGCTTCTGGAACTGGCCCGCCTGATCCCGGCCATGGAAGAATGGGTCCGCGCCCTGAGTCCGGGCGAGGCCTTCTGCGCCTATCCCGTCACGCCCGAAGCCGGCGCCGCCCTGGGTCTGGTGGAGGCGGCGCGCGGCACCCTGGGTCATTGGCTGACCTTGAACTCGGATCGTATCAGCGGTTATCAGATCGTCGCGCCGACCACCTGGAACTTCTCACCCCGCGATTCCAAAGGGATTCCCGGCGCCCTGGAGCAAGCCCTGGTCGGCACCCCGGTCGGCCCCGAGGAAACCACCCCGGTCGCCGTCCAGCATGTGGTCCGCTCCTTCGATCCCTGCATGGTCTGCACGGTGCACTAGCCGTAGAGCATTGATTTATTATGGTATTTTTCATGCCCTGTAAAATTTTGGTAAAATTCGTGTAATACGCCGTTCCCGAAATGGTCGCTGAAAGGCCTTAGCCAGCCTTTACGTCGATCCACTCCGCACCACGGACATCACGATAGACAGCGGTCATGTCGGGGCTTTTATGCCCCAGTAGTGCCTGGGCATCCACTCCCTGCTCGGCATAGAGCCGAGCGGCCAGCGAGCGGATTTCATGGAAGGTGGGCGGGGTCTTATCGTCGCCCCACTGGATGCAGCCTTCCGCTCTTGCGGTGTCGCGCGCCTCGGCAAAGGCAGCGGTGATGCTATGTAGCCGGACCTTGTCACCGGGCTTGGCCATGCCCGCATGGGCCGAATGATGAATGAAGGTAGGAGCCAGGACTTTGTCATGGCACCGCTGGATCACGTCCTCCACAGACCAATTGACCGCCTGGAGCCGCAGATCAGTCGGAATGGAGACCCTGGTGCCTGTCTTTTCCTGGGTGATCCAAAGCCGCCCATCGCGCATGTCCTTGCGCCCCATCAGGGCGACATCCTCGCGCCTCTGGGCCGAGACCAGGGCCAACTCCATGCTGCGTGCGACCCAGGGAGAATGATCGCGCAAGGCAACCGCGTGAATGGCAAGGAACATGTCGAGTGTCAGGCGGGCGCGCGCAACGGCCACCCTCGGCGCCCGAGTCACCGCCACTGGATTTTGTTTCGCCCACCCGGCGGCGACGGCTTCGCGGAACATGTCCAGCATCAGGGAGCGCATGGCCTGGGCCATCCGCTTCTTGCCATCATCGGTCCAAGGCCGAAGAAAATCTGCAATGTGCTTGGTCGTCACCTTGTCAACCTGATGGCTGCCAAGCGTCTCCTTGATTTTACCGATCCGCCGGTTGAATTCACGGCGAGTCTCGTCAGCCAGCGTTCGGTCCTCGAGAATCTTGGCGTAGCGTCCACACCAAGCGGCCACCGACTGATCTTCGCCGCCCAGAACCCGGTCGATCAGGCGCGACTTGGTCAGCATCCCGGCAATATGCAAATTGGCTTCGATGGCTTGAAGGCTGGCACTAGCCTTATCGCGGCCAAGGCCATGCTTCTTGCCATCGATGGGATTCCGCCAGATGAAATAGCCGCGCGTCTCATAGAGATTTTCAGGCCACCCCCTACGCTTGATGGTTCGTCGCCTTGCCATTGAACCGCCTATCCCGCACGACTAACGGCCAGTTTGGCCATCAAGCTTTCCAGGCAAGGTTGACGACCAGCGCGGGCAGCACGAACCAGCCGACGCGAATCGAGATAGATGGCGTCCTGCCGGACGAAATACGTGCGACCGTGCTTTTGGGGGGCAGGCTGAATCCTACCCTCGCGGGCCCAACGCCGAAGGGTATGAATGCTCGGCGCACTAACGCCGTAAACCAGTTCGGCCCAGTCTTCTAGGGGCATCATTGTTCTGGGCATGGGGCACAGCCTCCTCAAAGCACGGTCAGATGATAGCGCGTTTTCAATTGCCAATACGCTATTCACTCCACAACATACGCCTCTCTCGCAATTCGTCAATAGCGTTTCATTAAAAATTTACGCTATCGTCGCCGATGAAGGGCTTATGCGGATGGCGACGCATTGGCGAACCTGACCCCGACTCCCTTGCCTTCAGCCACCCCAAGAAACTCAACCCCGGCATTTTCCAGTGCCAGCCGAATATCCCTCAGGGTCCGGTCATAAGGAGTTCGGGCACCACGCTCGAAATCCGCCAGTGTTTGCTTGGCGACTTGCGCCGCCTCAGCCAGCTGCTGCTGGGACCACCCGAGCAGGGCTCTGGCAGCCCGCGACTGCTCAGAAGTCAATTCCATAGATCAACCTCAATATTTTGAATTGACATCGGCCTAACATCGATACAATGTATTGACGTTAGCCCGACGCGCCGCGCCAGGGCAATCCAAATCGGAGGTGCGATCACGATGCTTATGCCCAACCATTTCACCGATCTCAGGCGCGGTCTGCCTCGCCTGCTCCATGCGCAAGAATCAGGCTGTCCACGGGCACATCTGAATTCCATCCCCTTGGTCGAAGCGATCCTCGCTGGCGACATTGCGCTGCACCATGTGCATGTGCCGTGGAGGCCCATCCTCACCCCGACCTTGGTGAAGACAATTCTCGCCGATGAAATTCCTCGTTTGGAATCGGATAGCCATAAGCAACTCAAGGTACATGCCCGCATTCTGGCCCTCGCCACGAGCCCCGACGCTCACCTTGAACCCGAGGCCCCCGCCACCGGTGACCGCTATCCATTGCGAGCAGACCTCATCGCCTGGACGGCCTTCGGAACCTCCCACACATACGAATGCGGGGCGACAGACGGGCGATCGATCCTAGCACAGTTAGACCACGGCCATGTCCAGGTCACGGTGCTTCCCTTTGTCGCCCTGCGGGAACAGGCCATCCACGGAATCAGCTTCAGCCTAAGAGGCAGCGCAGCGCAGTCGAACCCGACTGCCGCAGAAGCCGAGCGCATCTGGAAGAGGATAGTCAAACAGGCATCCGCCCAAGAATTCCAGAACATCTCAAATGCCGCCTAAAGGACCACCCACCATGAACCACATCGCCTTCAATCCTATTGTCAGCCGCGATATCGCGCTGTTTCGGGACTCCACGGCCCTCGACATGGCTGACATGGTCTGGCTGTTTGGTGTCACCATGCACCGTTGGGGCAAGATGATGCGTGACGCGCAGGATCAACCTGATCGCTTGGCTGATCCGCGCCATGCTCTGCTGCTGCGCTGGCTGGTGGCGCACCCTGACGAAACCCCGCGCCTTAAGCCATTGTCTCCCGCCGACTTCCTTTTTCGCCTGAGACCGACCATCGAAGGCGGTGTAACCGCCCACTGGTTCAGCTTGGTCATGGGGGCCCACTGCAGCGCAGGCCATCGCTGGACGGCCTTGGGTGCCGCCATCCACCCGGCCAGCCGCCGGGCATTGGGCCTGTTGGAAGCGACCAACCCCGCTGATCTGCGACGGAACTGGGAGGAGTGGTGCCGGAACGCCCATCTCGAGGCCCGTCTTCGCGGGCTCGGGGATCTTGATACGCTGCGGAGTTGGTCTCATTCGAGCGGGCCGCAACGCCTTCAGGCTGCCGAGTAAGGTCGTCCCCGACAAAACATCAAAGCCACCCGCTTTGCCACAGCCAAAATATTCCAGTGGAGCCCTCCATGACTACAACAACGCCGCAGACACAGGGATTTTACCGTCTCGAGACTGACGATGACGTCTCAGACAAAACCGAATTTTCCCTGCCCGACCCGGCTATGGTCGCGGCAACATTGATGGTGGAAGCCGTTTTCCAGGCTGATCCCCAATTGCAGGCGCTCAGTCGGAAAAGTGCCACGGCACTCATCGTCCAAGTCCCCGACGTGGCCTGGGCCGCGCCAATTTCCCAAGCATGGCGGTCGATCGCGCTTGGCGACCGCGATATCGGCAACGGCGATATCCCGAGGGGAAACCTGCTGAACCGACGCCGTTTTTCTCAGCCGTCTCACATCGCCTATGTCAGAGACAATGAAAAACGCCCCAAATCCAGCGACATGGGCGAAAGCGTCGCCGAAGCTCTGGCCCAAGGTCGGTCGGTTATCGGCATTGCCAGCCAACCTGATCGCGATTTGCCTTCCGCGCTGATTGCAGCATCAGACAAAACCGTCGAAGTACCGCCCATCACCCCGGATCAATTGGAACAACTCTTCGTCGCGCTGACCGGATCGGCACCGACGAAAGCGATCTCGCCGGATATCGCATTCCGCGTCCTGCCCGACGATCTCCGCCTTACTTGCCGGGCAGGCGAAGATGCTGATACAGCCATCAACCGGTTAAAGCGCCTACTGGACGGTCGGCGAAAGAAGCCATCTCTCACCCTGGAATGCCTCCATGGGATGGATGAGGCAACCACTTGGGGATGGGGACTTGCCGGAGATCTAACCGAGTACCGCCTTGGCCGCCTGGCTTGGTCGGAAATTGACCGTGGCGTGCTGCTGGCGGGACCACCAGGCACTGGCAAGACAACCTTCGCCCGCGCATTGGCCGGGAGTTGCGACGTACCACTCATCGCCGCATCCTTGGCCGCCTGGCAGGCCGCCGGTCATCTCGGCGACCTTCTGGCTGCAATGCGCAAGACCTTTGATTCTGCGCGCAACTGTGCCCCATGCATTCTGTTGATTGACGAGTTGGATTCGGCGGGAGACAGGTCGGCATCATCAGGGCACAACAAGGACTACCATGTCCAGGTAATCAATGGGTTGCTAGAGCAATTGGACGGCACCACCGGACGTGAAGGCGTGGTGATCGTTGGCGCGACCAACTACCCGCAAAATATAGATCCTGCCATCACCCGATCCGGGCGGCTGGACAAGCTGATTATGATTCCGCGGCCCAATGAAGAGGCACTTTCTCGCATCCTCCGTCACCATCTCCGTGACGACTTAATCGACCAAAACCTGAACAGTACCGCCAATCTCGCCTTGGGAGGAACTGGCGCAGATTGCGAGCGTTGGGTTCGCGGCGCCCGCCGTAGTGCCCGCCAGGAACGCCGAGAGATGGTACTGGCCGATCTCGTAGCTGAAGTCAGAGGCCGCAGTCCGACCATCAGTGATGCAGACAGGCTTCGCTGCGCCGTTCACGAGGCTGGCCACGCCCTCGTTGCAGTGCTCCAAAATCTCCTCTGCCTCCGCCAAGTCACCATAAGGCAAACACAGGCAACTGGCGGCGGCGTCTTCATCGATGGGGAGGGCATGACTCTGGCGACGCTCTCCGATATCGATCAGATGTTGACCCGCCTCTTGGCCGGCCGTGCCGCAGAGGAGATTATCCTAGGCGAAGCCTCAAGCGGTGCTGGAGGCGGCCAAGAGAGTGACTTGGCCAAGGCGACCATGTTGTGCACGGCCGCGATCACCTCTTTGGGGCTGATTGGAGCGGATCATCTGATTTGGCAGGGACAGCCGACGGCTGAAAACATAGATCTATTGCTGGCCCGACGTCCCGACATCGCCAAACAAGTCAAGACCAGCATGGCGGAGGCCTATGAACGGTCGAAGGTACTGCTAACGGCGCATCGGGACACCATTCAGGCAATCATCGACCGCCTGCTGGAAGTTGAGGCCATGAGCGGCCAGGAGGTTAGAGCTATTGCTCTTGTCCCCCCTCTACCGCATCTCAATGAGTTATAGGCCCCCAGGGCAATTCCAGGACGGATATGGCGGGGCCGGGCGAAGATCGCAGCCGATAGGC
>JACQAD010000290.1 GCA_016195125.1 Magnetospirillum sp. | reverse complement strand
CTGATGCTGCGCCGGGTGCTGGATTCGGTGCTGGTGCTGGCGCCGCTGCTGCTGGGCGCCATGGCCACGGTCATCGCGGCGCGGGCCACCGGGATCGCGCTCAACTTCGCCAATGTCATCGCCCTGCCCCTGCTGCTGGGCATCGGCGTCGCCTTCAACATCTATTTCGTGGTCAATTGGCGCAACGGCATCACCGACCATCTGTCGTCGCCCACCACCCGCGCCGTGCTGTTCTCGGCCCTGACCACCGGATCGGCGTTCGGCAGCCTGGCCATGTCGCCGCATCTGGGCACGGCGTCCATGGGCCTGTTGCTGTTCTTGTCATTGGGACTGTCGGTGGCAGCCACCTTCGTGGTATTGCCGGCTATCTTCCATCTGATCGGCTCCCCTTCGAACGGAACGCCCAAGTGAGCAAGCGCCTGATCGTCACCGCCGATGATTTCGGCCGCTCTCTCCAGGTCAACGACGCGGTGGAGGACGGGCATGTCAACGGCATCCTCACCGCCGCCAGCCTGATGGTCACCGAAGCCTGGGTCGAGGATGCGGTGGCCCGTGCCCGCCGCCTGCCCAATCTGGGGGTGGGGCTGCATGTGACCCTGGTGGACGGCATTCCCGCCCTGCCGCCGTCGCAAATTCCCGATCTGGTCGACGATAAGGGCCTCTTCACCCTGGATCTGGTCCGCCTCGGCACCCGCATCTTCCTGTCCAAGGCCGTCCAGGCCCAGGTCACCGCCGAGATGCGGGCCCAGTTCGAACTGTTCAGGCAGACCGGCCTGAAACTGGCCCATGTGGATTTCCACCACCATTACCACCAGCACCCGACGGTCTTCGCCCTGGTGCTGAAGCTGGCGGTGGAATACGGGGCACCGGGCATCCGCATTCCCTATGAGCCGCCGCTGCCGTCCTACCGGGCCAGGGGCGACAAGCTGGGCCTGCGCCTGATGAACGGCATCTTCCACTGGCGCCGCAATCAGGCCATGCGCAAGGCCGCCTTGCGGGCCGGTCTGGTGGTCAATGACCGGGCCTTCGGGGTCAATGATTCTGGCGCCATGAATGCCGAACGGGTAGGCTCGTTCCTGGACGCCCTGCCCGACGGCCTCAACGAGATCTACAGCCATCCCGCCACCGGCCATTGGCAAGAGCGCCCCATGCCACCCAGCTATCAGGTGGCCGAGGAGTACAAGGCCCTGACCGCACCCGAGAACCGCCGCAAGATCGCCGAATTGGGCATCCGCCTCACCACCTTTGCCGCCGAGGCCGCCACGTCATGAAAGCCGGCGCCATCCGTCTCGCCCTGATCGCCGCCGTCCTGGCCGTGGCCTGGTGGCTGCGCGACGGTTTCGGCGATGTCCAGGGCGCGCTGGATACCGCCGGCTGGAGCGGCGTCGCCCTGATGGCCGTCACCCATATCCTGCCGCTGATCCTGTGCGGTCTGGCCTGGGGCTCGCTGCAGGACGAGATGCCGTCGCGGGTGTTCATGATGGGCCGCTGGATCAAGGACGGGGTCGGCGAGTTGGCCGGCTTCCTGCCGCTGTCGGGCGAGATGGCCGCCATCCGCATGATGACCCGCCACGGCTTCCGCTTCGCCGATGCCAGCGCCATCGTGGTGGTCGACGTCACCTCGGAAGCCATCGCCCAGTTCTTCTTCAGCCTGCTGGGTGTGGGCATGTGGCTGTGGCTCTATCCCCAGGCCGAGGTCACCCGCTGGGCCCTGATCGCCCTGGCCATCAGCGTGCCCGGCCTGGCCGCCTTCGTGGCGCTGCAGCGCTCGGCGGTGGTGCGGTTCCTCGAAACCCTGCCCTCCAAGATCATGCCCCATGCCTGGGACGCCCCCGACGCCGATGCCGGCGTGCATGCCGCCATCCATGCCCTGTACAGCGACCGCCGCCGCATCGCCAGGTCGGTGGGCTGGCACATCCTGGCCTGGGCCGCCGGCGCCATCGAGGCCTGGGTGGCGCTGCGCCTGCTGGGCCACCCCATGGGGATCGCCGAGGTTCTGGCGCTGGAAAGCATCATCTACGCCATCCGCTCGGTGGCTTTCGTCATTCCCGGAGCTATCGGCCTGCAGGAAGGCGGCTACATGCTGGTGGGCGCCGCCCTCGGCCTGCCCACCGAGCTGGCCCTGGCGGTCTCCCTGCTCAAGCGCGGCCGCGAGCTGATGATGGGCCTGCCCGCCCTGCTGGCCTGGCATTTCGTCGAAGGCGCCGCCAAGGCGAAAGCCCCGCCGGCGGAAACACCGAAGGTCTAGCACCGCTTGAGCCTATAGCCGATCAGCAAAAAGGCCACCTCTTGCGAGGTGGCCTTTTCCTTGGCACCAGCCCGTATCAGCAGGCGTTGGCGCGGTCACGGGTCCGCAGGAACTGGAAGAACTCGACGCCTTCGCGCAGGCGGCGCTTCATCATGTCCCAATCCTGGATCATCTCCAGCAGGATCTCGCCGATCTTGCTGGGGCGGAAGTAGAAGGCCTTATAGAAATCGGCCACGCCCTTGAAGATTTCCTCGGACGAAAGGTCGGGGTAGTTCAGCGCCGCCACCTGCCAGCCATGGTCGATGACCAGTTCCTTCTCCTGCTTGAACCAGCCGTTGGCGATGGCCTGTTCGTACAGCTCGGTGCCCGGATAGGGCGCGGCCATGGACACCTGCAGGGTACGGGGATTGATTTCCTTGGCGAAGGCCAGGGTCTGCTTGATGGTCTCGCGGGTCTCGCCCGGCAGGCCCAGGATGAAGGTACCGTGGACGATGATGCCGAGCTCGTGGCAATCGGCGGCGAACTTTCTGACGATATCCAGGCGCAGGCCCTTGCGGATGTTGTTCAGGATCTCCTGCACGCCGGATTCGTAGCCCACCAGCAGCACGCGCAGGCCGTTGGCCTTCAGAACTTCCAGGGTCTTGCGCGGAATATTGGCCTTGGCGTTGCACGACCACGGAATACCCAGACCGCCAATACCCTTGGCGATTTCCTCGACCCGCTCCAGATCGTCGGTGAAGGTGTCGTCGTCGAAGAAGAATTCCTTCACTTCCGGGAACAGGGCGCGGGCCTGCTTGACCTCCTCGATCACGGAAGCGGCGCTGCGGGCACGATAGACCCGACCGCCGATGGTCTGCGGCCACAGGCAGAAGCTGCACTTGGATTTGCAGCCCCGGCCGGTATAGAACGACATATAGGGATGCTTGATGTAGCCGATGAAGTAATCATCCACATTGAGATCGCGGCGATAGACCGGCGACACATAGGGCAGCGCATCCATGTCATGGATCAGCGCACGGTCCTTGGTATGGACCGGCTTGCCGTCCTCGCCCCGGAAGGTCAGGCCGTCGATCTCGGCGAAGGGCTTGCCCTCGGCCACCTCGACGATGGTGTAGTCGAATTCATTGCGGGCCACGAAGTCGATGGCGGTGGACGCCATCAGCGACGGCTCGGGCACGGTGGCCACATGGGCGCCGACCATGCCGATCACGATCTTGGGATTGGCGGCCTTGAACGCTTCGGCCACCTTGATCTCGGACATATAGGTGGCGGCGCTGGCATAGATCACCAGCAGCTCGAAATCCTTGGCGAGGGGCAGCACGTCATCAAGCGTCTTGCCGCTGGCCGGAGCGTCCACCAGCTTGGAATCCGGCACCAAAGCGGCCAATTGGCCCAGCCAGGTGGGATACCAATTGGACTTGACCTCACGCTTGGCCTGGTAGCGGGCACCCGCACCACCGTCGAAACCTTCATAGGAGGGGGGATTGAGGAAAAGCGACTTCTTCATGGTTTAGTGCCTTCAGTGCCTTCAACAGGGGCGAGAGTGCCATCCGGCTGGACGACAAAACGCCGGCCACGCCATACCACAGTTCGTCCGCAACATGCGACAACGTAGACGACGAACGACAGAATTTCCCTCAATGCCAGGAGCCCGACACCCGATGGGGGCAGACCCAGCGCTTTCTCCTCGGCCCGAACCGCCCACCACCGGCACAGCGCAGCAATCGCCAGTGCCGTCAGTCCCCAAGCCGATCCACCGCCGACCAGCACCGCCAGCAGCGCCAGGGCCACGGGTTGGGTGATCACCGACGCCATATAGGAAGGCCGGTCGACGGCGGCAATGGTCCGACCCCAACGTATTTCGTGGGCCAGCAGGCTTTTCAGGTCGGGCTCGTGCACCATGATGTCCACGGGGCGCGCCGCCAGGGCGATTTCCAGCCCCTGATCGCGGACCATCTTGCCCAGCACCCAATCATCGGCCAGGACATCCGACAGGCGCTCCAGCCCGCCGCCGGCCTCCAGCACCGAACGCCGCACCGCCATGGTGGCGCCGAAGCAGCCGTCCTTGCGGCCGATGGCGCGGGCCAGCACCGCCCCAGGCAGAAAGCCGTGATTGATGCCCATGGCGCCCAAGGCGCTGCACGGACCCGGCACCGGGCGTCCCACATACAGGCTGGTCACCACGCCCACCTTGGTATCGGCGAAGGGGGCCGCCAGGTCGTCCAGGTAATGGGGATCGACCCGGATATCGCTGTCGGCGATGGCAATCAGGTCGTGGCGCACCAGCGGCCACATATTGAGCAGGTTGCCGACCTTGAGGTTGCGGCCGTGGCTGGCGGCATCGGCCACCACCGATATCTCGGCGCCAGGCTGGTCGCCGGGCAGCGCCCTGACCACCGCCAGGGCCGGATCGGCGGGATCGGCCACCCCGAACACCAGCTGAAATTCGGGATAATCCTGGCGCAGGCACGAGGACAGATTCTCATCCATGCGCGGTTCGGCCCCGCACAGGGGCTTCATGACGCTGATGGGAGGACGCGGACCGGCACCGGGCTTGGGCGCCGCCTGGAAGCGGCGCACCAGCAAGGCCGAGGCCACCTGATAGAGGCATCCGGCGGCGGTCAGGGCGATCAGCAGCAGGGACAATCCCTGCCCGACGAGGCTCATCGCCATCCCTCCCCCGTCATCCCCGGCGACGTCGAGGGATCTCCGCCAGAATTGCCGCTTCTTCCCAGGTACGGGCGGGCCGGAACGAGTTCCCTCTTCCCGATGGTGGCCGGGATGACGGACGGAACAGCTGGAAAGATCACTTCTTTTCCAGGGCGACGGTCTGCTTCTCGATGGTCTCGATCAGACCTGTAAAGCCCCTGGCCCGGAAAATGGAGACGAATTCCGAACGGCGCACCGCCACCTGGCTGACGGTGCCGTCGAACAGCACGTCGATCACCTTCCACTGGCCCTGGTCCTGGCGCATCACGTAGTCGATCTGGGTGGCGTCGCCGGCCTTGGGCACGATCCAGCTGGGTACGATGGTGCTGCCGGCGGCCGCGGCGCGGGGCTCGCCCACTTCAAAGCGCTCGCCATCCCATTCGTCGAATTGGGCGGCATAGGTCGCCACCGAGAACGCCGAATAGGTGTCGGCCAGTTTGGCGGCTTCCTCGGGCGTCAGCTTGGAGGCGGCGGTGCCCAGGGTGCTCTTGGTCATGGAGGCCATGTCGTAGGTGGCTCCCACGCTCGGACGCAGTTTATCGACACGGCCCTTGAAACCCAATTTGGGGCCATTCTTCATGACGTCGATCAGCGTCTCGTTGAATGAACGCACCACCGCTTCGGGAGCCAGGGACTGAGCCTGGGCGTCACCGGGAAGGGCAAGGAACAGGGCGAACAGCAACGACAGGCCGCCAAGGATCGAACGCATGCATTATTCTCCTGCCTATAAATAAACGCCACCCAGATGGTGCGCCCCCACGCCCTCTGCCATACCACATTATGGCGAGAGAACACCAGAGCCTGCCCAACCTTGAAGCGGGTGTCTGGACAGGCCATTTGACTTATGGAAATGTACGTAGGGGGTTGGGGGGATTGGCATGTTGGGTCTTTCGGGCCTATGGGCCAGACTGAAGGGGCGATTCCAAGACCGGGCCGTGCAGGATGCGCGGTTAGACGGCCGTGGGCAGAGCGCTCCTCACGAGGCCAGGCGTCCGCAAAGCGGTTTTCTTGACCCTGATACCTTCGCCCAGGTGATCCAGGGCGTCGCCGATGCCGATCAGGGTGAAGAGCGGCGCCTGCACGTCTTCTCCCTGGCCGATTTCCGTAATGCCGTCGGCTCCAAATGGGGGCGGCTGGGGGCCTTGCTGGAAGTGGCCGGAGACGCCATCATCCGCCGCCATATCGACCTGTCCAAGGATGTCGTCACCCGCCTGGATGCCGAGATCGCCTGTCTGGCCATGCCGGTGGCCAACCGCCAGGAGACCCGGACCCGTGTCGCGTCCATCGCCACCGATCTCTCCACCTATCTGTTCGGTGACGCCGTCATCAACGGCAGACGGCCACAGGTCGTCGCCGCCAACATGGCCTTCAAGGACGCCATCGCCGAGGACGGCAGTCTCGACCATGACGCCATCCGCAAGGCGGTGGCCACGGCGGGAGCGGCGCTGGAGGCCGGAGCGGCCCAGGTCTCCCCCCATCGCGCCACCCTGGCCGCCATGCTGCCCAGCGATCAGGCGGCGGCCCTCACGGGTGCATCGAGGACCGGAGCCGCCTATTCCATCAGCGGCGGCGACAAACCCTATCGGATCGATCCCGACAGCGTGCCGCAATGGGTCACCGAGGAACCGGCCAAACGCCGAGCCAGCGATCAGCCCCTGCCCGCCTTCACGGTCGAGGGCCAACAACAATGGGACGGAATCGGCGAAAAGCCTGCCTGGGCAGTCGAGGGCGCGGCCTTGCGCGGCGCCGACGCCCCCATGACCACCTGGACGATGGCGGGCGGCAATCTCAACGGCGCCGACGCGGCTCGCCAATCCCTCTCCGTGGAAGGCAATGCCCTTACCGGTGCCGACGCGGCCCGCCAGACCATGGTGGTCGAAGGCAAGGCCCTGAATGGCGCCGACGCCGCCCGCCAGACCCTGACCTTGGGAGCCAAGGACGGCAAGGGCGCCGATTGGCTGGAAGAACAGATGGAGCGCCAGGCCCAGGCCGGCCTGACATCGGGCAGCCATCTGAATGCCGATTCCAGCCTGACCCTGGTCTGGACCCCCACCTGGGTGGCCACCCGCCGGGCGGTGGGCGCCTTCCACGCCAAGGTCATCCGGGTCGATCGCGACGGCGCTCCGCCCCTGGAAGGGGTCAGGGCCTATACCGACGCCGCTCCCATCGAATCCCTGACCATGGACCGCTTCATCGCCACCCAGGCGGCCTATGAGCTGAAAGACCTGTTCTACGGCCGCCACAAGGTGGGGCTGACCGTTCCCTTCCATTGGATGAGTCTGGCGCCGCGCTGGCGCGACTGCATCCGCATCCCGTTCGAGACCTGCCCGCCGCAAGCGCTGCGCAAATTGCTGAAGATCGAGATTTTCGGCCTGTCGCCGGCTATTCCGCCCCATGTCATCAACCGGCTGTTCGAGCCGCTGGAGAAATTGGACTGTCCGGTGATGGCCAGGCTGCCGCTGTCGGCGCCGGGAATGGTCAAGGCCTTGAAGGGCGTGCGCGCCATCGGCATCGATCTGGCCGAACTGCATGATGACGAAAAGGTCGGCGATTTGGAATTGTTGCAACGCATGGAGCGCTTCCGCGACGTCGCCCACAAATCGGGGATGGCCTGCTATGTCTGGGGCATTCGCCGCCGCCCGCTGATCGCCCAGGTGATCAAGGCCGGATTTTCCCTGGTCAACGGCCCGGGCGTCATGTGCGACCTCGCCCATCCCCGCCCGGCGACGGCCAATACCGCCGCCGAGTGAGAGTGGGCGAAATCCCCTATTCCATAACAATCCGCGGACCCTTGCGGCCACCGGCCTGGAGCGTCTGGACCTTGTCCCAGATCTTGGCGGCGATGGCCATGTAGGCCTTGGCGTGGGGCGAGTTGGGCTTGGAGACCACGATGGGCTCGCCCGCGTCGGAGGTCTGGCGGATGGCGATGTCCAGGGGCACTTCGCCCAGGAATTCGGTGGACAGTCGCGCCGCCTCCGCCTTGGCGCCGCCATGGCCGAAGATATGGGCCTCGTCGCCGCATTTCGGGCAGATGTAATAGCTCATGTTCTCGATGATGCCGAGGACCGGGACATCGACCTTGCGGAACATGTTGAGGCCCTTGGTGGCATCCAGCAGGGCGATATCCTGGGGCGTCGAGACGATCACCGCGCCGGTCAGCGGCACGCGCTGGGTCATGGTCAGCTGGGTGT
>JACQAD010000289.1 GCA_016195125.1 Magnetospirillum sp. | reverse complement strand
TCAGCGACAGCGGCACCGTGACGGTGACCGCCGCCGACGCGGCGGCGCTGTCGACCATGAAGGTCACATTGGGGAGTGGCCATTTCCGGGTTCAGGACAGCGCGGCCAATATCACCACCCAGACGGTGGCGACCCTGCTGGCCAAGGGCGTCGATGCCATCGACGTCAACGACGCCGCCACCTTGTCGCTGACCGCCGCCCAGGCCCTGGCCCTGACTCTGAGCAAGAGCGCGGCGGGCCATATCCAGGTGACCGATACCGGCGCCGCCATCAGCGCCAATCTGGCCGCCTTGAAGGCCCACGGCGTCGATACCTTGCAGATCAGCGGTTCCGGCAAGGTGCTGCTGACCACCTCGCAGGTGGCGGATTTCTCGCTTAATCCCGGCGCCTCGGGCGAGTTCCAGGTCAGCGACGTCGCCGCCAATATCAGTGGCGGCGCCCTGACCACCCTGGCCGCCAAGGGCATCAAGGTGGTGACCGTCACCGATGCCGGTGAAGTCACCCTGAACGCCAGCGAAGCGACCACGTCGGGCGTGACCCTCAACCGCTCGGGTGGTGCCAGCATCAGGGTCCAGGACAACACCGCCAACGTCAATTCCGTTGGTGTCGCGGCCATTATCGCCAAGGGCATCAACACCATCAATCTGACCGATGCCGGCACGCTGACCGTCGATACCCTGGCCAACCAGACCCTGTCGTTCAAGGGCGATTTCCACGGCAGCATTGTTCAGATCACCGGCACGGGCACCGTCGCCATTCCGCTGGCGACGGCGCAGACCGTCGCCTCCTTCGCCGGCACCGGAACCGGCGCCAACGCCGCTCATCTGTCCATTACCGGCCTGACCGCCTCGAGCGACCTTTCGGCGCTCAGCATCAGCGCTCTGGCCAGCGGCGGCCTGACCGCCATCGTCGATACCAGCAGCGGCAACGTCGCCTTCACCGGCAATCTCGGCGCCGCCAGGTTGAGTCTGACCGGCACCGGCACCTTTACCGCCGCCGCCGCCAAGCTCGACGGCCGGATCGTTACCGGCACCGCGACCGTGGCGATCAGCGACACCACCATCTCCGCCAATACCGATCTGCATTCGGTCGCAACGGCACTGACCTTCCAGACCGGTGTTCTGGTGGCCAATGGGGTGACCCTGACCCTGGGCGCCGCCCAGGCCAACGGCAAGACCATCGGCGGCAGCGGTGCGGTGGTCATTGCCGATACGGTGATCTCGTCCAGTGCCGATTTGCACAACATTTCCGCCGGACTGGTCTTGCAGTCGGGATTGTCGGTGTCCGCCGGCCAGACCCTGACCCTTTCCTTTGCCGAGGCCAATGGCCGGACCATTATCGGCTCGGGCACCGTGGCGCTGAGCGGAACCAGCGTCACCGCCAATGCGGATTTGCATTCCATCACCACGTCCTCCACCAGTCTTTCCTCCGGCCTTTCGGTGGCGACCGGAGTGACGCTGGTCCTGTCGGGGGAACAGGCCAAGGCCCTGGTCGGCACGGTGACCAAGGCGGCGGGCGCCCATCTCATCATCAGCGATGCCGCCGCCAATCTGAGCTCATCCGCCATCGCCGCCGCCATCACCCACGGCGCCGATACGGTCAGCATCACCGATAGCGGCACGGTCACCCTGACCACCGCCCAAGCGCAATCCTCCCTGGTCCTGCTCCATCCCAATGGCGGCCATTTCCAGGTTTCCGACACCGCCGCCAATTTCAATTCCGTCGGCCTGGGAACCCTGGAAAGCCACGGCGTCACCGACTTCGCCCTGACCGGGGCGGGAACTCTCAACCTGGGCAGCGGCGCCGGTTCGGCCAATGTGATCGGCAGCAGCGGCAACGACACGTACGTGGCGGCGGGGACGTCCGCCGGCACGATGACCATCAGCGATACCAACGGCATCAACGTCCTGGACGGCTCGGCCGTCGGCGAGGGGGGCTTACGCGGCGCCCGTCAGTCGGGCAACGATCTGATCATCGAGTTGAACGGCAATGCCGGCGGTGGCGAGTTGGTGATCAAGAACCAGTTCGCCGGCACCGGCGCCGGAATCGACCATATTCATACCGGCGGCGGTCAGAATCCCGATGTCCATATCGTCGGTTCGGTGGCCACCAACGTCTCGCCCCATGGCGGCGTCGCCAATTTCGTTACCGGCGACGGCCATCAGGAAATGTCGGTGGCCGATGCCGCCGATCTGACCATGGGCAATGCCGTGACCATCGAGGCCTGGATCAACCCCACCTCCACGGCCAATAACCAGATCCTGATGAAGGGCGAATACGGCTACGCCATCGGCCTGAATGGCGGGCATATCGAGTATTGGGTCGACGGCAGTCAGTCCAATACCATCAAGTCCACCGGGACGGTGTCCACCAACGCCTGGACCCATATCGCCGTGGTGGTGGACAAGAACGCCAATACGACCAGCTTCTATATCGACGGCGTGCTGTCCAACACCATCAACTCGGCGGTGATCAACAACAATTCCGGCCCGCTGTACATAGGTCAGCAGACGTCGGGCGCCTACAACACCTTCGCCGGCCAGATCGACGAAGTCCGCCTGTGGAACAAGGCGCTCAGCGGCGCCGAAGTCACCGCCAACCACAATGCGGCGCCGTCGAGCAATTCCGCCGGGCTGGTGGCGGATTGGACGTTCGGCGAAGGCGGCGGCACCACCACCGCCGATGCCACCGGCAACGGCCATACGGCGACATTGGGGGCTTATGCCTCGCTGTCGGGTCATGACGTCGTCAGCACCCTGACCGGCACCACCGGCGAGGACATCATCGTCGGGAATCTGGGCGAGGCGACGCTGATTGGCAATGGCGGCGAGGATACCTTCTTCGTCGGCGGTGGCAGCCAGAAGGTCATCGGCGACGGCAGCGCCAGCGCCAATAACGGCGGCGACATCACCGGCGGCAAGGTCAGCTTCACCTTCGCCGGCAATTCGGTCACCGCCTCGCTGGTCAGCGGCAGCGCCACCATCACCAGCGGCACCTCGGTCTGGACCGATACCCTCACCAACATCACCGATCTGGAAGGCAGCGCCGGAAACGATGTCCTGACCGGCCGGGCCAACGGTTATTCCGAGTTGGAAGGCGGCGCCGGCAACAACACCATCAGTTCCGGCGGCGGCATGACCGCCGTCAGCTATCGCCATGCCCTCAGCGGCGTGACGGTCAACCTGGGCAGCACCACCTTCATGGGCGTGGCGTCGGGCTCGGCGCTCAACGGCTATGGCGGCACCGATACCCTGTGGGGCGTGCGCGGGGTGCGCGGCTCCAGCAGCGCCGATTATATCCATGGCGGCGACGTGGGCGGCAATTACGAGCTGCGGGGCGGCGGTGGAGCCGATTACCTCGAGGGCGGCACCGCCGACACCCGCTTTAGAATCAGCACCACCGACAATGCCACGGTCATCGGCCATGGCGGCCACGATTCCATCATCTTCGACGATTTCCTGTCGGGAACGCTCACCGGCAGCGCCTTCACCCACGTCACCGGAATCGAGACCTTGCAGGTCAACGGTTCCACCGGACTCCAGACCGTGGTGCTGGACAGCATCACCGCGGGCGAAGGCATTACCAGCGTCGACGGCTATGGCAGCAGCAACGGCCTGGTGGTGAACGCCTCGTCCCAGAGCGGCGCCGTCACTCTTCATGGCGGCAGCGGCTCTGATACGTTCACCGGCGGTTCGGGGAATGACTTCCTCGACGGCGGCACCGGGACGGACAAGGCGATCTTCCACGGCGCCATGAGCGGCTACAAGATCGGCATGAGCAACGGCACCGTCACCGTCCAGGATATCAATCCGACCCTGAACGGCAATGATGGCACCGATTCTCTGACCGGCATCGAGACGCTGCAATTCACCGATGGCAATGTCTCGGTCAATGCGCCCAGCGGCCAATCGGGCATGGCCTCGCTGAAGCTGGCGGGTGCGACCGGCTCCGGTATTTCCCTGACGGATAACCATACCGGGCATGTGACCTTGGAGGTCTGGGTCAAGTTCAACACCCTGCCGACCTCGGGCCTGCCGGGCAACGTGTTCGGACGCACCAACAGCTGGAACAGCACGACCCAGACGGAAGACAACATTGGCGGCTATACCAATACCGTCTCCATCGATCCCACCACCCACACCTTGATTTCCTACGTCGCCGGCGGGGGATCCACCACCGGCAGCCAGGTCATCCAGGCCGGTGTGTGGTACCACATCGCCCAGACCATGGATGTGGGCGGCAATACCCAGCTCTATGTGAATGGTGTTGCCGATGGGGGGGCGATCGCGACCCCGAGCGAGTATACCGACGAGACCAACGTCATCTTTGGCAGCGCCCATCACACCATGGCGGCCATGGATTCCCAGTATGCCAGCATCGCCATCTGGGACAGCGCCCGCACGCCGTCGCAGGTCCAGGCGGATATGAATTCCAGCCTGGGGCCGACCTCCGGTCTGGTCGGCCTGTGGGTGCCGAGCAGCGCCACGGGCGGGTTGATTTCCGATCTTTCCGGCTACGGCACGTCCGCCTCGACCCATAATGCCACGGTGGTGGCGGCGTCGCTGCCGACCCTGAGCGGTTCGGCCGGCGACGATGTACTGAATGTCAGCAGCGGTTATGGCGTGATCGATGGCGGTGCCGGCAACGACGTCGTCAAGATGAGTGTCACCGATTTCCAGGGGGTGAGCACCCTGCTTGGTGGCGCCGGCAGCGACCAATTGCAGCTGTCGGGCAGCGGTGCCCTCACCGATGCCAATCTGGGCATTCTCAGCGGCGTCGAGACGCTGGGATTGAGCGGGGCCGGGGCGATCGCGATGACCGTGGGGTCGCTGGCGGCGGCGTCGGGCCTCGTGACCATCGACGCCACCGCCTCCTCCGGCTCGATCTCCGTCAACGCCGCTCAGTCCAGCGCCAATCTTACCGTCGCCGCCGGTTCCGGCAGCGATTACATCATCGGCGGCAGCGGTGCGGACACCCTCACCGTGGGCAGCGGCAGCGTCTTCTTTGACGGCGGCGCCGGGGCCAACAAGGCCATCTTCTCCGGCAACAAGGCCAATTACACCATCGGCACCGACGGGGGCGGTCATCTCACCGTCACCAACACCGGGACGGGACAGGCCAGCACCCTGGCCAATGTGGGGATGTTGCAATTCGCCGATCAGTCGGCGTCGTTGCCGACAATCTCCTCGGTGAGCTACGACGCCGCCACCGGCAAACTGACCCTGGCGGGATCGAATCTGGCGCTGGGCGCCTCCTTCCATCCCACCGCTCTGACTTTGACCGGCGACAGCGGAGTCACCTATGCCCTGACCGGCGGGACGCTCGATGTGGCGTCGACATCCAGTGCGGCGGTGCTTCAGCTCTCGGCGCAAGACATGCTTGCCGTGAACGGCCTGCTGAACAAGGCCGGCACCGCGGCCAACGATCCCGCCGGCACCGCCTACAATCTGGCGGCCTCCGCCGGATGGGACGGACTTTCGGGGGCAATCGGCACCGCTTCCGTCACCGTCAGCAATGCCGGGACGCCGACGATCACCTCGGTCGCCTACAATACCGCCTCGGGCGTTCTGACCGTCACCGGTTCCAATTTCAGCAATCATGGCGCCAACGGCGGCGTCCTGTTGGGCGACCTGACCCTGTTCGGCAGCGGCGGCAGTTCCCACACGCTTGGAGGCGGCTCCATCTCGGTTGCCAGTCCCACCAGCTTCTCGCTGACCCTCACCGGGACCGACGCGGCGTGGGCGGCGGCTCATTTCGACGTCAATGGCCCCAAGGCCGGCGATGGCGTCAGCTATGCCCTGTTGGCCGATAGCGGCTGGGATGGCGGGCTGATCAAGCCGTTCAATGGTGCGACCATTGTCGATGGCAACAGTGGCGACACCGTGTCGGCGACCATTACCCTTCCCTCGGCCAATGGTATTCTTACCGGCGCCGGGTTGGTCGATGGCGGTGTCGCCGCCGGAATCCACACGTATTCCTTGGCCGGAACCACGATTGCGGGCTTGCAGAGCGCGCTGCATGGGCTGGTCTTCAACCCGGCCAATGCGTCCTATGATGCCACCAGCTTTGGCCTCAAGATTTCCGGTCTGCCGGTATCGACCACGCTGGTGAGCGGGCTCAACTCACCCACCCAGATCGGCGTGGATGGAGCGGGGAACCTCTATTACCAGTATTCGGACGGAAGCGGCCATTACCTGGTCGCGGAGCGTACGACCGCCGGAGCAACGGTGTCGTTGCCCAATCCAACCGGTACCGCCGTCGTCATGACGGTTGATCAGAATGGGGATGTCTTCTACCTCGACGGTGACTGGAACGCCCAGACCTTCGATCTGAAGGAGATTGTCGCGGGAAGTAATTCCGTAACGACCCTGCATCATTACACCGGAATGCAAATGGGGGGCATTGCTGCCGATCCTTCGGGGCAGAATGTCTATTTCTACGACTACACCTACCACAACATATATAAGTACAATGTCGCAGGGGCGACCAGCACGACGAACAATGTCAGTACGTTCATTAGCGCCCCGGCGGCGATGTTCATTGACAATTCAGGCGCTATTTATGTCGCCGACAACAATCATAACTACATCGACAAGCTGACCTGGGGCGCCGGCGGTACGATCAGTGCCGATACCATTCTTGGAAATCCGCTGAAGAGCGGGGGAAGCGCGTCCCCCAGCACCGTTGCCGTCGAT
>JACQAD010000288.1 GCA_016195125.1 Magnetospirillum sp. | reverse complement strand
GACCTCCATCAAGTTCGCGGGCCTGCCCTGGGAGCTGGGTCTGTCCGAGGCCCATCAGGTGCTGACGCTGAACCGCCTGCGCCACCGGGTCCGGCTGCACACCGATGGCGGCCTCAAGACCGGCCGCGACATCGTCATCGCCGCCCTGCTGGGCGCCGAGGAATTCGGCATCGGCACCTCATCCCTGGTGGCCATGGGCTGCATCATGGTGCGCCAGTGCCATTCCAACACCTGCCCGGTGGGGGTCTGCACCCAAGATCTCAGCCTGCGCGAGAAGTTCACCGGCAGTCCCGAGAAGGTGGTCAACCTGTTCAGCTTCATCGCCGAGGAGGTCAGGGAAATCCTGGCCTCGCTGGGGGTGCGCTCGCTGGCCGAGGTGATCGGCCGCTCGGATCTGCTGCATCAGGTCAGCCGCGGCGCCAGCCATCTCGACGATCTGGATTTGAATCCGCTGCTGGCCCAGGCCGATACCGGCGGCTTCCCCCGCTATTGCATCGAGGATAAGAGCAACGAAGTCCCCGAGACCCTGGACGCCCGGATGATCGTCGATGCCAAGCCGGCCCTGGAGGACGGCGAGAAGATGCAGCTGGACTACAACGTGCGCAACGTCCAGCGCGCCATCGGCACCAAGCTCAGCCACAAGATCTTCCGCCGCCACGGCATGACCGGGCTGGCCCCCGATCACGTCACCGTCCGCCTGCGCGGCTCGGCCGGGCAAAGCCTGGGCGCCTTCGCCGTTCAGGGGCTGACCCTGGAAGTGTTCGGCGATTCCAACGATTACGTGGGCAAGGGCCTGTCGGGCGGCACCATCATCGTGCGGCCGCCGGTGGCGGCTAACCTCAAGAGCAACGAGAACACCATCATCGGCAACACCTGCCTCTACGGCGCCACGGCGGGCAAGCTGCTGGCGGCCGGTCAGGCGGGCGAGCGCTTCGCCGTCCGTAATTCCGGCGCCGTGACGGTGATCGAGGGCTGCGGTTCCAACGGCTGCGAATACATGACCGGCGGCACCGCCGTGATCCTGGGGCCAGTGGGCGCCAATTTCGCCGCCGGCATGACCGGGGGCATGGCCTTCGTCTATGATTCGGACGAAAGCTTCGCACGGCGGGTCAATCCCGAGAGCGTCATCTGGCAGCGTATCGAGACGCCCCATTGGGAAGGGATCCTGAAGGATCTGGTGGTCGAGCATGCCACCGCCACCGGCTCGGCCTGGGCCGAATCCCTGCTGGCCGATTGGGAGCGCGAGATGCCCCGTTTCTGGCAGGTCGTGCCCAAGGAAATGCTGTCGCGTCTCGAGCATCAGGTGGGGCGTCCGCGCACGCAGGCGGCGGAATAGCCGGAAGTATAAAGGTCCGGTCAAAGGGGGAGGCCCGCCCCTTTGACCGGCACGCTTAATTATCCGTTTACCCCCATCCACAATGTGCCTTTGCTCGGGCACTCTTTGACCTCCAAGACAGGGTGGAGGGGAGGGGATGATGATCGCGATCTGGGACAAGCGCTTGTCGGTCGGCGATTCCGTCCTCGATGCCGAGCACCGTCAGGTCATCAGCCTTCTCAACGAGATCGCGGTGGCGTCGTCGGTGGGGGCTCCGGCGATCATCATCCAGAAGGCCCTGGAATCCCTGAGCCGCGCCATCGACCGTCACTTCGCCCGCGACGAATATCCCCATGGCGAGCATGCCGCCATCGCCGCCTTGGCCCGGCGTTTGTGCGAGGCCGGCCCGCCCACCGCCGATCGCCGCGCCCTGATGAATCTGGCCCGGCGCTGGCTCGATCATATGGGGCGCCGCGAACCCGACATTACTCAGCAACGGCTGGCCGGTTAGGCGTAAGGCTGGGAATTCACCGTTTCCACCCGCCAGCCGCCGGCGATTGCGTCCAGCCGGGTCAGCGACAACGGCTTGACCGCGAAGCGCAGCGCCTGCTCGGGCGACAAATCCAGGGCCACGGCCAGGGCGGCCCGGATGGTTCCGGCATGGACCACCGCCAGGATGTCGCGCCCGGCCTGGGCGGCGGTCAGCTGCTCCATGGCGCCCCTGATCCGCTCGATCATGGCGGCGAAGCTTTCCCCGCCCGGTGGCGTCGTCTCGGCGGGGGCGGCCCAGAAAGCGGCGAGGTCGGGGTCTTTGGCGGCTTCCAGATCCATCCACGAGCGGCCTTGCCAGCGGCCGAAATCCTGCTCTGCCAAATCGGGCTCGATAATGGGGGGCGGCAGCAACAGCCCGCCCTTCTCCAGGGCGCCGGCGGTCTGGCGGCAGCGGATCAGCCCGCTTTCCACCAGGACCGGGTTGACCGGCAAGGCGCCGGCCAGGGATTGGAAGACCTCGGTTTCCGAGGTGTCGCAGGCCACGTCGAGGCGGCCGGCTTGCTGAACGGCACCCAGCACGTCGCCGGTATAGCCCCCCAGCGCGCGCCGGGCGATCCAGACCACGCCGCCGCCCAGGGCCAAGGCCGCCACCAGGGCGGCCAGGGTGCCGCTGATCCCCAGACTGACCAGACAGGCCAGCAGGCCCAGCCCGGCGGCGGTGGCGGCAATGGTGGCGTCGGGCAAACCCGCTCCGGCTCCCAGGCCATCGGTTCGCGCCGGCCCCATCACCTGCATGGCGGCGGGAATCAGGGCGCGCGACAGGGATGCCGCCGCGGCTAGGGCGCCCAACTGGACCCAGCCGCCATGAATGCTGGTCAGGGCGCCGACCCGCAGGCCGACCGAGAAGATCAGGGCCAGAACCCCGAAGGTGCCGCTGCGGGAATCGCGCATGACCTCCAGCCGCTTAGGGCGGTCGCCCCTGGCACCCAGCCCGTCGGCCAGATCGGCCAGGCCGTCCTCGTGCAGGGCGCCGGTGGCCAGGACCAGGGCCAGCACCGTCAGCATGGCGGCGGGCAGGGGCGCAAGCAGGCTTCCCGCCACGATGGCGACCAGCCCGGCGCCCAGGCCGAGGCCGAGGCCCACCAGGGGGAAGGCGCGCATGGCCTGGGCCAGATCGCCGATGCCGGCATCGGGCAAGGGCAGGCGGGTCAGGAATACCGCCGCCAGATGGGTGTCGCCCCACCAGGAACGGCGCGGAAGATGGTCGATGGAAGGTGACTCGGTCATGATGATGGGTTATAGGACGGCCAAGGCTGAACCGCAATATGTTGGGGAGAGAATCCTTGAATTCGTCTATTTCTAGCGTGGCTCAGATTCGCTCCCTGCTGGAGGCCCTGCCCGGTCCCGATCATGCCGCCGCCCTGGCCTGGGCGGCGCGCGAGCCGCAATTGACCAAGCCCGCCGGATCCCTGGGGCGGCTGGAGGAGATTTCGGCTTGGGCCTCGGCCTGGCAGGGGCGGCACCCGCCGCGACTGGAATCGCCCGTCGCGCGGGTCTTCGCCGGCAATCACGGCGTGGCTTCCCTGGGCGTCTCGGCCTTTCCCGCCGAGGTGACGGTGCAGATGGTGGCCAATTTCCGTCACGGCGGCGCCGCCATCAATCAATTGTGCAAGACCTTCGGCATCGAGCTGGATGTGCTGGCCCTGGAATTGGACCGGCCCACCGCCGATTTCACCAAGGGACCGGCCATGACCGAGGCCGAGTTCGCTGCCGCCTTTGGCGCCGGCATGGATTCGGTTCCCGACGGCGCCGACGTCCTGGTCATCGGTGAGATGGGGATCGGCAACACCACGCCGGCGGCGGCGGTGTCCTGCGCCCTGTTCGGCGGTGTGGCGGCGGATTGGACCGGGCGTGGCACCGGAATCGAGGACGCCGCCCTGGCCCGCAAGATCGAGGTGGTGGCGGCGGGAGTGGCGCTGCATCAGGGACATTCTCCCCTGGAAATGCTGCGCCGTCTGGGGGGGCGCGAACTGGCGGCCATGGCCGGTGCGGTGGTGGCGGCCCGGCAAAAACGGGTGCCGGTCCTGCTTGACGGCTATGTCACCTGCGCGGCGGCGGCGGCCCTGGAGGCCGAGTGCAAGGGAATGCTCGACCATTGTCTGGTGGCCCATGTCTCGGTGGAGCCCGGACATCGGCGCCTGCTCGCGGCGCTGGGCAAGACGGCTTTGTTCGATTTCGGCATGCGCCTGGGCGAGGGCTCGGGGGCGGCCCTGGCGGTGGGCGTGCTCAAGGGCGCTATCGCCTGCCATGCCGGCATGGCGACCTTCGCCCAGGCCGGAGTCAGTGACAAAGGCTAGGCTTGGCGCCATAATATCGACTTCTCCAACCCACGAGGCCACCATGCAGAGCCAGAATCCCTTCTTCGACGATCTCGCCCGTGTCGCCAGTGGTGCCCTGGGCGCATTGTCCGGTCTGCGCGCCGAGATGGAGGCGATGATGCGCCAGCAATTCGAGCGCTTCACCAGCAGCCTCGATCTGGTTTCCCGCGAGGAATTCGAAGTGGTCCGCGCCATGGCCATCAAGGCCCGCGAGGAAAACGAGGCCCTGGCCGGGCGCATCGCCGCGCTGGAGGCCAAACTGGCCGACGGCCCAGCCAAGCCCGCGCCCAAGCCCAAGGCCGCACCCAAGGCCAAGCCTGCCGCCGGGGCGTAGGAACCGTCTGGATTGCCGGGGCGAACCTGCCATGGGCAGGCCCCCGGCCGCCCGGCGCCGCCTGATCGGGATTCAAGCTTATCCACAAAAATTCATAAATAGACCGTAAATAATGCCTTGCGCCGGTCGGTGGCGTTTGGTTAGGCTACCCCTTGTGCAAATTCCGGGCTCTCAAACACAAGCTTTTGATTTTGAGCCTCGGAATCGACGGTAGCCATGCCAAGGGAGGGCGCGGGCATGACCATGACCGCCACGTATCAGGACGAGCCCCAAGCCAATCCCGTGGATCTGGTGGAGCAAGTCGTTGCGGCCAACGACTGGGCCTTTGACCGGCGTAACGACGAAGAACTTGCGGCCGAGGCCCCTGGGCAATGGTGCAATTACAGTCTCTACTTCGCCTGGCGCGAGGATATGGGGGCCATGCACTTCACCTGTGCCTTCGATATGAAGGTTCCGGCGGCGCGGCGCGGTGCCATCCACGAATTGCTGGCCATCATCAACGAGAAACTGTGGATCGGCCATTTCGGCCTGTGGGAGGAAGAGGGCGTGCCCATGTTCCGCCACACCTCCTTGCTGCGCGGGGGTGCCGGCTTTGCCCCCGAACAGGTGGAGGATCTGGTCGATATCGCCGTCTCCGAGTGCGAGCGCTTCTACCCCGCCTTCCAGTTCGTGATCTGGGGCGGCAAGAGTGCCGCCGAGGCCGTCGCAGCGTCGCTGCTGGAGACCGTGGGCGAGGCTTGACTTCGCCTGCATCCCCGTGCCATCCCCACCCATCGGGTGATCTGGGACGGAGGAGCTTTCCATGACCAAGGTATTGCTGGTGGGCTGCGGTAAGATGGGCTCGGCCATGCTGGCCGGTTGGCTGGAGCGCGGCCTCAGCCCCGAGGATGTGGTGGTGGTCGATCCCACCGGCCCAGATCTGGATACCGTCAGGGTCGTGGGCGGCGAAGCCTCCATCCCGGCCGGTTTCGCGCCCGACGTGGTCATCTTCGCGGTCAAGCCCCAGGTCATGGCCGAGGTGGTTCCTCCCTATTCCCGTTTCGGCGGCTCGGTCTTCCTGTCCATCGCCGCCGGCAAGACCATCGCCTTCTTCCGGGCGCATCTGGGCCAGGCGGCGACCATCGTGCGCGCCATGCCCAATACCCCGGCGGCGGTGCGGCGCGGCATCACCGTCTGCTGTGCCGGGCCCGAGGTGGCGCAGCCGGCCCGTGACCTCTGCCAATCCCTGTTGGAAGCGGTGGGAGAGGTGGGGTGGGTCGAGGACGAGGCGCTGATGGATGCGGTGACCGCCGTGTCGGGCTCGGGCCCCGCCTATATCTTCCTGCTGGCCGAAGCCATGACCGAGGCGGCGCTGGCTCAGGGTCTGCCGCCGGCCCTGGCCGAACGGCTGGCGCGGGCGACGGTGGCGGGCGCCGGAGAATTGTTGCGCCTGTCCTCGGATTCGGCGGCGCAATTGCGCAAGAATGTGACCAGCCCCGGTGGGACGACGGCGGCGGCCTTGGCGGTTCTGATGGCGGAAAACAACGGTTTGGTCAGCATCATGACCGAAGCTGTGGCGGCGGCGACCAGGCGCGGGCGGGAATTGGCCAGCTAACCATATTGTCTGGCTGCATAAGCAATTCCCACATATACGAACAGTCCTATACGACTCCAATTGACTCTTTTGCGTGTGCGCGACTATGTTCGCTGCACCGCAACAAAATCCCCGGGTTGGAGGTTACTATCATGGCCGGTAAGCAGGCTGATCAGTTTTTCGATTTCGATGTCAGCAAGTATCTGGGTGACTTCAAGGTTCCCGGTGTGGACGTCGAGACCATCGTCGCCAACCAGCGCAAGAACATCGATGCGCTGACCCAGGCCAACAAGCTGGCGTTCGAGGGTCTGCAGAACGTGGTCAAGCGTCAGGTCGAGATTCTGCGCCAGACCATGGACGAAGTCGCCCAGGTCTCCAAGGATTTCGCCGAGCCCGGCAACCCGCAGGACAAGGCCGCCAAGCAGGCCGAATTCGCCAAGGACGCCTTCGAGCGCGCCCTGTCCAATGCCCGTGAACTGGCCGAGATGATCACCAAGGCCAATTCCGAAGCCTTCGAACTGCTGAACAAGCGCTTCACCCAGAGCTTCGACGAAGCCCGTGAAGTCTTCGTGAAGGCCGGCAAGAAGTAATTTTCTTACCGTCTCTCCAAGCGTTCGGACGGCCGTCCCACAGAGCATCGGACTCTAGGGGGCGGCCGTTTCGCTTTGTGCCTGGGATAATGAGGCCTTCTGGGCCGGTGGCGTCATCGGCAGCGAAACAGCGACCGTAGTTCCTTGGCCGGGTGCGCTGATGATTTCCAGGCTGCCGCAATGCATTTCCGCGAGGCGCCTGGAGAGGGGCAGGCCCAGTCCGGTTCCCGCCTCGGCCTGGGCAAGATCGGGGGCCTGGGGATTCTGGCCAAAGGGGGTCAGGGCGATGGCGATCTCGGCGGGGCTCATCCCCGGGCCGGTATCGGTGACCGACAGGTATAGCCAGTTCCCGTCCCGTCCCGCCCGCAAAGTGATCCGGCCGCCTTCCGGGGTGAACTTGACGGCATTGGACAGCAGGTTCAGCACGATCTGGCGCAGCCGCCGCGGGTCGAGTTCGGCAATGATCGGGTCGTCCAACCCCTCGGCCTCGAGGATGATGGCCTTGGCCTCGGCCTGCTGGCGCAGCATGGAGGCGCAATCACGCAAGATCAGGGCGGCATCGCAGACCCGATACTCGATTTCGGATTTTCCGGCCTCGATCTTCGACAGATCCAGGACGTCGTTGATCAGGGCGAGCAGATGCCGGCCGGAGGATTGGACATGGCCCAGATAGGTGATGCAGCGGGTGTTGCAGCTATGTCCGGGAAGGCCGGCCAGCAAGGCGTCGGAGAAGCCCAGGATGGCATTCAGCGGCGTGCGCAATTCATGGCTCATATTGGCCAGGAACGACGACTTGGCCCGGTTGGCGGATTCGGCGGCGATCCGCGCTTGGGCCAATTCGCTCAAGGTCCGGTCCTGGCGCGACAATTGCCGGGTCAGCGACCAGGCGAGCAGACCGATGATCAGGCTGGATATCACCGCCAGCAGGGCCAGCGCCAGGCTCTGCCGTTGCCATTCGCCCAGGACTGCCGCCCGATCGCGAGACGTGACGGCGACGATCGGAAAGCCGGGGGTGCGGTGAAAGGCATACAGACGGTCGTGACCATCCAGGGGCGAGACCAGACGGCCACTGCCGGAAATCTCGTCGCGACTCCGTTCGAAGACCGGCTGTCCGACCAGGGACAGGCCGATATTCCGGCCGGGGTCCGGCATGCGGACCAGGATGGTTCCATCGGTTGCCACCAGCAAGGCCGAATCCGACGGCAGCGGCGACGCCACTCCGACCACCGAAGCCATCCCCTCCAGATCGATGGAGGCGGCCACCACCCCCAGGAAGCGACCATCGGAGGAAACGATGCGGCGGCTCAGCACCATGATCCAGTGGGCGTCGTTACGGCTCTTCAGGGGCTGGCTGATGAACAGGCCGCTATCGGGATTGTTCAGGTGGGCCTGGACATAGGGCCGATCGGCCAGATTCACCGCCTGGAGCGGATCGGCCAGATTGGTGGCGACCCGGCTGATCCCGTCCGGGCCGATGAACAGCAGGGCGCGGGCCGCGGGGGCCTGGGCGACCTGGCGCCTGAGAAGGGGCAGAATGGACGGGCCATTCGGCAGGTTGTCTTCGTTGATGACGGAGATGATTTCGGCGGTTCCGGTCAGAACCTTGTCGATGACCACGAAGGTGGATTGGGCGACCTCTTCCAGAAGGCGGCTGGTGTTGCGCAGGCCGCCATCCGCGTCGGCCAGGGCCTCGGTACGGCTGGCCTGAATCCAGACGGCGATGCCGCCGTTCAGCAATAAGATGAGGGCCGCCACCAGCAGGCGGACCAAGAGGCGAATGGACTTGGTTCCCGATTCAATGGATTGCGGGGATTGTCCCGATGTCGATGGGGCCGGGTCCACGGATGGGTCCAGTTGCCAGATGAAACTGAAATCATTCTAGCTGCGCTGCAGCATTAGGGGCAGCGCCAAGAGGTCATAGTGCGGAAAAATTCATTGCGCTAAATAAGGTTCGCGGATTCAGCCGAGCAGGGCCAATAGCGGCGCCCATTCGGCGGCATAGGAGCGGGCGCGGCGGTCGGTGGCCTCCAGCACGGAGGTGCCGCCGGCGGCGACGGTGGGATAGATCTGGCTGTCGCGCAGGCGGGCCACCACCGGAAAGCCCAGGCCGCCAAAGAAGCCGTCGAGGTGGTCGCTGGTCTTGGTGCCGGGGCGCAGGCGGTTGCCGATCACCGCCACCAACCGCTTGTTCTTCCGCACCGCCTTGACCTTGGACAGACGCTCCAGAAAATGGGCGGTGGCGTCCTCGTCGAAGGCGCCGGGAAGAACCGGCACCACCACCACGTCGCTGATGTCGATCAGGTCTTCCACATCCTTGTGATGCATGGCGGCCGGCGCGTCGATGACCAGACGCTCCAGCCCTTTGGGCGGAGTCCCCACATCCTTGGACCAGTCCAGGCCGGTAATGGAGGCCAGGGTCTCGGGCCGGCGGCGCAGCCAGTTGAGGCTGGAGCGCTGGCGGTCGCAATCGCCGATGGCGGTGGCATGGCCCGCCATGGCGAAGGCGCAGGCGATATGAGTGGCCAGCGTGGTCTTGCCGCAGCCGCCCTTGATGTTTCCCACCAACACCGTACGCATCGTGTCATCCCCTCCCCGGTTAGGGGCGCGATCCTATCACAGCCCCCGGCCCGCCATGGTATTTCAGTTATATGGCACCCATGCCCGCCGACCCTTAACCTGATCGCCCGGCCCTTAACCTGATCGCCCGGCCGCCGCGATTACAGCGGCAATCGGACCCGGGCGCGCAATCCTCCCAGGGGCGAGTCCTCCAGCAGGACTTCGCCGCCATGGGTCCGCACGATGTCGCGGGCGATGGTCAGGCCCAGGCCGACCCCGCCGGTGGCGAGGTTGCGCGACTGCTCCAGGCGGGTGAAGGCCTTGAACACCTCTTCACGGCGATCGGCGGGAATGCCGGGACCGTCATCGTCGATCAGAACCTCGGCGGCATCCTGGCGCCGCCCGACCCGCACCCAGACATGGCCGCCGTAGCGGATGGCGTTGCCGATCAGGTTGCCCAGCGCCCGGGCCATGGCGTCGGGCCGGAGCGGCATGACGATGTCGCCTTCGTGGTGCAGGTCGATGGTGGCTCCCTGGCGGCGGAAGCGTCCCACCACTTCATCGACCAGCGCCGGCAGGTCGGCGGCCTCCGGCTGTTCGCTGCCCTCGCCACGGGCGAAGGCCAGATAGCCCTCGACCATGCGCTCCATCTCGGCCACATCCTCTTCCAATTCGGCGCGGCCGTCCAAATCGCCCATGATGGCCAATTGCAGCTTCATCCGGGTCAGCGGTGTCCGTAAATCATGAGAGACGCCGGCCAGCATCTCGGTGCGCTGCTGAATCTGGCGTTGCAGGCGTTGGCGCATCAGGTTGAAGGCCTGGGCCGCCTGGCGGACCTCGGTGGCGCCCTCGGGCTTGAAGTTGGGGACATCCTGACCTTTGCCGAAGCGGTCGGCGGCCACCGCCAGTTTGCGCACGCTCCGCACCTGATTGCGCATGAACACCGTGGCGATGCCGAACAGCAGCATGGCAGTGCCCAGCATCCACAAGATGAAGACATAGGTGGTCGAACTGAACAGGCGTTTCTTGGGGGCGAAGACTTCCAGCAATCCGTCGGAGAGCTGGACCCTGATCACCACCTCGCGCTCCAGGCTGTCGCTATCGATGCGGTAGGGACGCTGGACCCGTTCGTCCATGGCCTCGGCCATGGCCCGGTCGAGGAAGCTGGACGGCGCCGGCTGAGGCTGGTTGGGCAGGATGGCGCCCGCCATGAAGCGGATATCCAACTCCATCTTGTTGGCGGCGATGGCCAGGATCAGGGCGCGGCTGTCGGGATCGGGAAAGGCACGGGTCGCCTCGATCACCGAGCCGATATCGCCGGCCAGCCCCTTGGCCAGGCGCTTGGCCACGGTCTCCCAGTGAGAACTGTAGAAGACATAGGCCGAAACCAGCTGCAGCACCACCAGCGGCATGACGATGATCAGCAGCGAGCGGCCCAGCAATCCATGGGGCAGCAGGTTCTTCAGCCACTGAGCGGTTCGGGTCATGGTCGGCCTAGTCGCTGCGCTCCGCGTTTCGTACAAGTCCCTCAAGCGCCGGGCGGGGGCTGGCGCCCCCTTGGCTCCTCCGCTTCGCTGCGGCGGCCTCAATGGCCTAGTCGCTGCGCTCCGCGTTTCGTACAAGTCCCTCAAGCGCCGGGCGGGGGCTGGTGCCTCAATCCGGGCGCAGCATATAGCCCATGCCGCGCACCGTCTGAAGATAGCGCGGCAGCTTGGGGTCGTCCTCGATCTTCTTGCGCAGGCGGGTGACCTGGACGTCGATGGTGCGGGGATTGGCGGAATTGCCGGTCCGTAGCGCCAGATCGTCGCGCGACACCCCCTGGCCGGCGGTCTCGGCCAGGATGGTCAGCAGGTCGCGCTCGGCCTGGGTCAGGTGGACGGGCTGGTCGTCCTGACGCAATTCCGAGCGGGCCAGATCCCAGATGAAGGCGCCCAGGCGCAGTTCCGGCGACGGCTCCGGCTCGTCGCGGGGCGCCCGCCGCAGGATGGAGGCCACCCGCAACAGCAGCTCACGCGGCTCGAACGGCTTGGACAGGTAATCATCGGCACCGGCCTCCAGCCCCTTGATGCGGTCGTCTACCTCGCCCCGCGCGGTCAGCAGCAGGATAGGCATCCGATTGCCCTCGGCCCGGAGCGAGCGGGTCAGCGCCATGCCGTCTTCACCCGGCATCATCACGTCGAGCACGATCAGGTCGAAGGCCAGACCGGCCATGCGGGAGCGCGCTTCGGCGGCATCGGCGGCGGTGGCCACCAGATAGCCGTTGTCGGACAGGTATTTGCGCAGCAATTCCCTGAGGCGCCGATCGTCGTCCACCACCAGGATATGGGCGTCGTCCATGGTCTATAATCCCCTGCGGGGGCTGCTCCGCCCGGGAAAGCGCGAGCGATCGCCTTCGTCGACCAGACCCAGCAAGACCTTGCGGAACCCTTCCACCGCCTCGGCGCCGGCTTCGCGGTAGGCCCGCGCGATGCGGGCGCGCTGGCGTTCGGTCAGCAGGCGCTCCAGTTCCACGCCTTTTTCCGTCAGTTCCAGCAAACGCTGGCGCCGGTCCCGCGCGCCGGGGCGCTGGGTGATGAACGTCTCGGTGACCAATTGGCCAAGGACGCGCGACAGGCTTTGCTTGGTAATGCGCAGGATTTCAAGCAATTCACTGACGGTGATGCCCGGATGGCGTCCGACAAAGTAGATGACCCGGTGATGAGCGCGGCCAAATCCGTACTCCGCCAGGATGGCGTCGGGCTCGGCGGTGAAGTCGCGATAGGCGAAGAACAGCAGTTCGATGCCCTGGCGCAATTCCTCCTCGCGGAGAAACAGCGGGTTTATCCCTGTTTTGAAGTCGGTCATAGCGGCTTTATGTCAGTCATGTTGACATATATGGCCTAAAAATGTTACGTCGTGCAAGTGGGATTGGTAATTTTCCAATCCTTTGACCCTGTTGCCACCTCATAATTGGAACGGATCGATCATGTCAGTTCTCCCCTTCGACGACCGCGACGGCTTTCTCTGGCTCGACGGCAAGCTGGTTCCCTGGCGCGATGCCCAGATCCATGTGCTGCCCCACGGCCTGCATTACGGGTCTTGCGTGTTCGAAGGCGCGCGGGCGTATGGTGGCAAGGTGTTCAAGCTGCGCGAACAT
>JACQAD010000287.1 GCA_016195125.1 Magnetospirillum sp. | reverse complement strand
AGCCATACTTCGACATAATCCGACTGATCGAACGCCTGCACAGACATTTCCTGGATGTCTTGCGCACGGAATTGCGTCGTCTCGGCATCGAAGACATCAACGCCGTTCAGGCCTTGCTTCTTTACAATATCGGTGAGAACGAAGTGGTCATCCGTGACCTCAAGGATCGCGGCTATTACCAGGGCTCCAACGTTTCCTACAACATCAAGGCCCTGACCGAATGCGGTTACTTGATGCAGGAGCGGTCTCCCCATGACCGCCGCTCGGTTCGCCTCAAGCTGGCCGAGAAGGGCCTGACGCTCTGCAACGCCATCCGCAAGCTCCAGGATGATCTGGCCCAGGTGCTGGGCGGCGACGAGAAGACCGCGGCCCAGTTGGATACCACCTTGGAAACCATGCAGCGCCTGGAACGCACCTGGACCGATTTCGTCCATTACGGCCGCATCCGCGCCCTTTAATCCCGACCTTCAACGTGGTATCTCCGCCTTCTCGCTTGCATGAGGAGGCCTTGCCGCCATGATTCCCCGCTATTCCCGTCCTGAGATGACCAAAATCTGGGAGCCGGAAAACCGCTTCCGCATCTGGTTCGAGATCGAGGCCCATGCCTGCGACGCCCTGGCCGCGCTGGGGGTCATTCCCAAGGAATCGGCCCGGACCATCTGGGAGAAGGGCGACATTCCCTATACCCCGGCGCGTTCCGCCCGCATCGACGAGATCGAGGCGGTCACCAAGCATGACGTCATCGCCTTCCTGACCGAGCTGGCCGAACATATCGGCCCCGAGTCCCGCTTCGTGCACCAGGGCATGACCTCGTCGGACGTGCTCGACACCTGTCTGGCGGTGCAGCTGACCCAGGCCGCCGATCTGCTGCTGGCCGATCTGGAGCGCCTGCTGAGCGCCCTGGAGGCCCGCGCCTTCGAATACAAGGATCTGGCCTGCATGGGCCGTTCCCACGGCATCCATGCCGAGCCGGTGACCATCGGCCTGAAATTCGCCACCTTCCACGCCGAATTCCAGCGCAACCGCCGCCGTCTGAAATCGGCCCGCGAGGATATCGCCACCTGCGCCATCTCGGGCGCCGTCGGCACCTTCGCCAATATCGACCCCCGGGTGGAAGAGCATGTGGCCGAGAAGCTGGGCCTCAAGCCCGAGCCGGTCTCCACCCAGGTGATCCCCCGCGACCGTCACGCCCAGTTCTTCGCGACCCTGGGGGTCATCGCCTCGTCCATCGAGCATCTGGCCATCGAGATCCGCCACCTGCAGCGCACCGAAGTGCGCGAGGCCGAGGAGTATTTCTCCCCCGGCCAGAAGGGCAGCTCGGCCATGCCCCACAAGCGTAATCCGGTGCTGACCGAGAATCTGACCGGCCTCGCCCGTCTGGTGCGCGGCATGGTGATCCCGGCCATGGAGAACGTCGCCCTGTGGCACGAGCGCGACATCTCGCACTCGTCGGTGGAGCGCATGATCGGCCCCGACGCCACCGTGACCCTGGACTTCGCCCTCAACCGGCTGGCCGGGGTGATCGAGAAGCTGGTGGTCTATCCCGACGCGGTCGAGCGCAATCTCAACCAGCTGGGCGGGCTGGTGTTCTCGCAGCGGGTGCTGCTGGGCCTGACCCAGGCGGGCATGAGCCGGGAAGACAGCTACAAGGCGGTGCAGCGCAACGCCATGCGGGTCTGGCAGGAGGGCGCCAATTTCCTCGACCTGCTCAAGGCCGATGCGGAGGTCACCGCCCTGATCCCGGCCAAGGCCCTCGAGGAGCTGTTCGACCTCGGCTATCACACCAAGCACGTGGACACCATCTTCAAGCGGGTGTTCGGCCGGGCTTAACAATAATCCCTACCGTCATGGCCGGGCTTGTCCCGGCCATCCACGCCCTTTCGTCTGGCACAATGCCGGTGGACCGGCGTGGATACGCGGGACAAGCCCGCGCATGACGGGGGAAACTCTCGACACAGAATCCTGCGGTCTTGATCTTACCCCTCCGCCCCGACCTTTTCCGCCAGGACGATGTACTGGCCGTCGGTCTCGATCACCGCCTCGCGGGTGCCCTCGCGCACCGTGGATTGCTCGACCACGGCCGAGACCGGGGCCAGCCGTGATTTGGCCTCGTCCAGGGATTGCACATAGATGTAGGGCGTGGTGCGGTTGAGCAGCAGCGCCACCGTCCAAGGGCGGAACTGACGTTCCATGAAGGCCTTGGTCGCCACCAGCTGATAGGTATGGCCGGCACGCAGGCCGACGCATTCCGGGCTGCCGGTATCAACCGCCTCGAAGCCGAGATCCAGATATTGCTGCACCGTCGGGCCGATATCCGCCAGGACGGTCAGCGGCGTCACCCGCCGGACGGGTCCATTCATGGGTTCACTCACCGTCCGGGAACACCGCCCATTTGGGCTTGGCGGCGGCAAGGCTCGACGCTCCCGAGGTCAGCCCGACGCCGCCCGACGCCTTGAACTGTTCCAGCCGGATCAGGGCCAGACCCACCGAGCCGCAGGCCGAGCGCATCTCGCCGGCCTCGGCATCGCCCAGGCGGATATCCGCGCCCGGCGCCGGAACCGGGCCGTTGATCTCGACCGGCATCAGGCGTTTCCTGACCAGACCGCGGTACTTGGTCCGGGCGGTCAGTTCCTGGCCCATATAGCAGCCCTTGTTGAAATCGACGCCGTTCAGCTCGTCGAAGCCGTTTTCCAGCAAGATGCCCTTTTCCAGCTCCAGATCGCGCGACCCGTCGGGCAGGCCCAGACGGATGCGGGCCTCGTCCCAGGTCTCGAACGGCGCCGGCGCGAAGCCGTTGGCCTCCAGCACGCGCGGGCCGCCATCGGCGGGAAGCAGGGCGCGCAGGCCAGCCTCGGCCAGACGGGGATCGACGAAGACCGTGCCGCCGGCGAATTCCGTGGCGGTCCCGGCCTCGGCGCCCAGGTCGAACGTTCCGGCGGCGCCGTCGCCCCCTAGCGCGAAAACGGCGGTGTTGGCGGCAAGCGCGACACTGACCTTGGCGCGCAGCTTGTACATGGACAGCTTCTTGCGCAGATCCTCGGCGCGGGCCGCCTCGGTCTCGATCAGGAAGAGATCGCCCAATTCCACCACGAACATGTCGAACAGGAATTTGCCCTGAGGGGTGAGCAGAGCCGCGTAGACGGCACGGTCGCCGGCCACCTTGTTCATGTCGTTGGACACCAGACCCTGCAGGAAGGTCCGGCGATCCTCGCCCCCCACCTCGATCACGGCCCGATGGTCCAGGCGAACGAAAACCTTATCCGTCATCACATCTCTCTCCTCGGCCTCACGATAGGAAGGGTGGGACAAACCAGCCGGGATGACAAGGCCTCGATGCCGTCTTATAAGACTCGGGCCATGCATATCACCCTTGTGGACGATTCCATCCCCTTCGACGGCTACAGCGCCTCCTCGCGTCCTCTGGGCGGAGCGGAGAAGGCTTTCGCCTCTCTGCCCGGCGCCCTGGCGCGGCTGGGCCACGACGTCCACGTCTTCAACCGCTGCCGCTGGGGCATGTATGTGGAAGGCGCCCAGTGGGAGACCTTCGAGGGCAAGAAACCGGCGCGCACCGACGTCCTCATCGCCTTCCGCAAGCCGACCCTGCTGGAATTCATCCGCCAGACCGGCAAGCGGGTGCTGTGGTTCACCGGGCCGGGCCGCCTGCTCAATCGCCCCGCCACCGCCGAGATGATCGATACCCACAAGCCGCTGTTGCTGCTCTGCGCCGAGGCCCAGGCCCGCGAGCTCAAGATCAAGGGGGCCAGCGCCGCCTTGCTGCCCATGGCGGTACGGCCCGACTTCCTGGCGGGCGAGGTGCGGACGCAACAGCCGCCGCGCGCCATGGTCACCACGCACCCGTCCCACGGCCTCGACTGGCTGCTGGATCTGTGGATCGGCCGGATCAGGCCCTTGGCCCCCAATGCCGAACTGCACGTCCATTCCATGACCCTGGCCAGCGCCGCCGAGGGCGGGACCATCGACGAGGCCCTGCGTCCCCTGGCCCAGAAGGCCATCGCGGCGGCCGCCCACGGCGTGGTTATCAACCGGCCCCAGGGCGATTACCTGATGAGCGAGGCCCTGCGCGAGGCCCGCGTCCATCTCTTCCCCGGCCATGCCGACGACATGGGGGCCTTCACCCTGATGGAAAGCCAGGCCTGCGGCTGTCCGGCGGTGCTCCGCCCCCTGGGCGCCGCGCCGGAACGGGTGAGCGACGGCATCACCGGCTATGTGGCCCCCGACGATGCCGCCTTCGCCAATCTGGCGGCCATGCTGCTGAACGACGATGCCGTCCACGCCAGTATGAGCGAGGCGGCCAAGACCCAGTGGAAGAGCCGGTCGTGGGACGGCGCCGCCGCCGCCCTGCAGGGCTGGCTGACATGATCCGGCTGATGCAGGCCATGGCCGGGGCCGCCCATGGCGGGGCCGAGGCCTTCTTCGAGCGCCTGGCCCCGGCCCTGGCGCGCGCCGGGCTCCCCCAGCGCGTCCTGATCCGCACCAATGCCCGCCGGGCGGACTTGCTGCGCCGCCAGGGCGTGGAGGTGGCCGAGTTGGGCTTCGGCGGCGCCCTGGACCTGCTGACCCGCTGGAAATTCGCCGCCGAGGTCAAGGCGTTCAAGCCCGACATCGTGCTCACCTGGATGAACCGGGCATCGCGCTTCGTCCCCAAGGGCGATCACGTCACGATCGGCCGCCTGGGCGGCTATTACGACCTCAAATACTACAGGAATTGCGACCATCTGATCGGCAACACCCCCGACATCAGGGATTGGATCGTCAAGCAGGGCTGGCCGGCCGAGCGCGCCCATTACGTTCCCAATTTCGTCAGCGACCCCCGCACCCTGACCAATTCGAAGCCGGTGGCGCGGGCCTCGTTCGACACCCCGCCCGGCGCGCCGCTGATCGTCGCCATGGGCCGCCTTCACCCCAACAAGGCCTTCGACGTCCTGCTCAGGGCCGTCGAGCAGGTCCACGATTGCTATCTGTGGATCGCCGGCGAAGGCCCTCAGCGAGCCGAGCTGGAAGCGCTGGCCGCCCATCTCGCGGTCAAGCCCCGGGTGCGCTTCCTGGGCTGGCGCGACGACGTCGCCGCCCTTTACGAGGCCGGCGACATCTTCGTCTGCCCGAGCCGGCACGAGCCCCTGGGCAATGTGGTGATCGAGGCCTGGGCCGCCGGCCGCCCGGTGATCGCCGCGGCCTCGCAGGGGCCGAAACAGCTGATCAGGGACGGTATCGACGGATTGCTGGTGCCGGTGGAGGATGACAAGGCCCTGGCCGGGGCGCTGCGGCGCCTGATCGCCGATCCCGCCGGGGCCGGAAGCTTGGCCGCCGCCGGCCGCAGGGCCTACGAGGCCAGCTTCACCGAGGATGCCGTGGTCGCCGCCTATCTCGCCTTCTTCGACAAGGTGAAACGCTGATGTGCGGCATCGCCGGAATGATGAGCGCCAATGCCGGCCCAGACGAGAAGGTTCTCGACCGTCTGGCCGATGCCCTGTCCCATCGCGGCCCCGACGGGCGGGGGCGCCATGTCCACGGCAATGTGGGGCTGGTGCAGAACCGCCTGTCCATCATCGACCTGGAGGGGGGCAAGCAACCGATCCTCGACGGCGAGGGCAACGCCATAATCGCCAATGGCGAGGTCTACAATTACCTGGAACTGAAATCGGACATGGAGGGCCAGAGCTTCGCCACCGGCTCCGATTGCGAGCCGCCGCTGCATCTGTACCGCCATCAGGGCGTGGCGTTCACCCGCTCGCTGCGCGGCATGTACGCCATCGCCATCCACGACACCAAGGCCGAGAAGCTGGTTCTGGCCCGCGACCCCTTCGGCATCAAGCCCCTTTATCTGGCCGAAACCGGCCCTGGACTGGCCTTTGCCTCCGAGCCCCAGGCTCTGATCGCTGCCGGAACGATCACCCCCGAGATCGAGAGGGGCGCCCTGGCTGAGCTACTGCAGATGCAGTTTACCACCGGCACCCGCACCATTTTCAAAGGCATCCGCCGACTGGCGCCCGGCGAGACGGTGGTGGCCGAGGCCGGCTGCGTCACCGACAGCCGCCGCCTGCCTGCCCTGCCGTCCGGCGGGGCCGAGTTCGCCGGAATCGACGCCCTGCTGGACGAGTTGGACGACGTGCTCACCGAATCGGTGGAATTGCACCAGCGCTCGGACGTGCCCTACGGCATGTTCCTGTCGGGCGGCATCGATTCCTCGGTGGTGCTGGCGCTGATGGCGCGGCTCAATCCCAAGGGCGTGCTGGCCTTCACCGCCGGCTTTCCCGGCACCAGGGTCCATGACGAGCGCGCCCATGCCCGTGAGCTGGCCCGCATCACCGGCGCCCGGCATGTGGAAGTGGAATTCGGCGAGGCCGATTTCTGGGAGCTGCTGCCCCAGGTCGCCGCCGCCATGGACGATCCGGCGGCCGATTACGCCTGCCTGCCCACCTTCAAGCTGGCCCGCGAGGCCCGCAAGGAGGTCAAGGTCATCCTGTCGGGCGAGGGTGGCGACGAATTGTTCGGCGGCTATGGCCGCTATCGCCACGCCATGCGCCCCTGGCCGCTGACCAAGGCCATGCGCCGCTCCGGCACCTTCGACGGGCTGGACGTGCTCAGGGACGGCATCACCAGCCACTGGCGCCATGGCATGAAGCTGGCCGAGCGCGCCGAGGCGGTGCACGGACGCTCCAGGCTGCAGGTGGCCCAGGCGGTGGATTGCGCCGATTGGCTGCCCAACGACCTTTTGACCAAGGCCGACCGCTGCCTGATGGCCAACGGCATCGAGGGAAGGGTGCCCTTCCTCGACCCGGTGGTGGCCGCCTTCGCCTTCCGCCTGCCCGATCATCTCAAGGTCAAGAAGGGCCTGGGCAAGTGGGTGCTGCGGCGCTGGCTGGAAACCGCCCTGCCCGCCTCGCGCCCCTTCGACAAGAAACGCGGCTTTACCGTGCCGGTATCGGAATGGATCGCCAGGCGCCCGGAATTGGGTGCCCTGGTGGCGGCCCAGCCCGGCATCGAGGAGATCTGCCACCCCGGCCGGGTCAAGCGCCTGTTCAAGGATTGCTCAAGGGAAACCGGCTTCGCCTGCTGGACATTGCTGTTTTATGCCCTGTGGCACCGACGGCATATTCTTGGCCGCGTCCCCGTTGGAGATTGCTTTTCCGAATTGGCGGAACAGATATAATTCACGGCTAATTTTCGGAGTGATGCCATGGCCCAGTCCTTTGACCTGATTCTGCGCAATGGCATGGTGGTGACACCCAACGGCACCGCACGAACCGATATCGCCGTCCACCACGGCCGCATCGCCGCCATCGGCGGCCTCGGCGGCGCCAGCGCGGCGGAGGAGACCGACCTGCGCGGCCTCACCGTGCTGCCGGGCGTCATCGATACCCAGGTGCATTTCCGCGAGCCCGGCCTAGAGCACAAGGAAGACCTGGAGACCGGCACCAGGGCCGCCGCCCAGGGCGGCGTCGTCGCCATCTTCGAGATGCCCAATACCAAGCAGTCCACCACCACCGGCGAGGCCATCCTCGACAAGCTGGCCCGCGCCCGGGGGCGGGCCTGGGTGGACCATGCCTTCTTCATCGGCGCCGCCTCGGACAATATCGATCATCTGGCCGAGTGGGAGCGCATCCCCGGCTGTGCCGGCATCAAGGTGTTCATGGGCTCAAGCACCGGCAATCTGCTGGTGGCCGACGACCAGACCCTGGGCGCGGTGCTGGCCCAGGGCTTTCGCCGCATCGCCGTCCATTGCGAGGACGAGGGCCGCCTGATCGAGCGCAAGCACGTGGCCGAGGAAGGAGCCCACCCCCGCGTCCATCACCATTGGCGCGACGTGGAAACCGCCCTGATGGCCAGCAAGCGTCTGGTCGCCCTGGCCGAGAAGGCCCGACGCCGGGTCCATGTCCTGCACGTCACCACGGCGGAGGAGATGGACTTCCTGGCCGCTCACAAGGATCTGGCCACCGTGGAGACCACGCCGCAGCACCTGACCCTGGCGGCGCCGGAATGCTATGAGCGCCTGGGCACCTACGCCCAGATGAACCCGCCCATTCGCGGCGCCCAACACCGCGACGCCCTCTGGGCCGCCGTCGCCAGCGGCGTGGTGGACGTGCTGGGCTCGGACCACGCGCCCCACACCCGCGAGGAGAAGGACAAGCCCTATCCGCAAAGCCCGTCGGGCATGACCGGGGTCCAGACCCTGGTGCCGATCATGCTCGACCACGTCAAGCAGGGCCGCCTCAGCCTCGAGCGTCTGGTGGACCTGACCAGCGCCGGTCCCGCCCGGATCTATAATCTGTCGGGCAAGGGCCGTATCGCCGTGGGCTACGACGCCGATTTCACGGTGGTCGACCTCAAGGCCGAGAAGATCATCACCAATGACTGGATCGAAAGCCGCTGCGGCTGGACGCCCTTCGACGGCATGAAGGTCACCGGCTGGCCGCTGGCCACCATCATCCGCGGCCAGACGGTCATGCGCGACGGCCAACTCCTGGGTGCCGCCGCGGGCGAGCCCGTCCGCTTCCAGGAATGCCGGTAGGATCGGGTGCGCATTCGCCCCTCCAATCGCCGGATCATGGTGGGATTGCTGGGAGTCCTGCTCCTGGCGTTGTGGGGGTTCGTCGCCTACTGGTCGCTGTCGCAGCGCCAAAGCGTGCTGGCCTCCACCACCACCATCCTCGAACAGCTGACCTCGGCGGCCGAGGAACAGACCCTGCGCCTGTTCAAGCACGCCGAAACCTCGCTGGGCGTGGGGGCGCAGTGGATGGCCGAGCATTCCGACATCGACCCCAACATGGCGCCGGGTTTCGTCTCCCTGATCGACCACCTGCGCCGGATGTCGGACGGCATGCTCGATATCCGCATGGTGACAAGGGACGGCGGCCTGTTCTACATCCCCCGACGCGGACCCAAGCCGCTGGCCGACGTTTCGGATCGTGACTACGTCATGGCCCAGCAGCGACAAGACACCCGCGGCTTCTTCATCGGCAACCCGGTGGTCAGCCGGGTTACCGGCAAATGGGGAATTCCGGTCTCGGTCCCCCTGGACAAGGCCGGCGGCGACATCAACGTCCTGTTCGGCGCCATCGAACTGGACCGCATCGCCAAGACCTTCGATGCCGAGCGCATCAAGCCCCTGGGCTCCATCGCCATCTTGCGCACCGACGGCACCTTCTTGTTCCGGGTTCCCCTCGAGGACCACGTGATCGGATTGTCCATTGCCGAGACCAATTCCTATACCGAGCATTACGCCAGGAATGCCAAGGGCGTCTTCCCGTCGAAAAGCCAGTTCGTCGACGGCAAATGGCGACTGGTCTCGTATCAGCGGCTGCAGGATTATCCGCTGATCGTCATCGTTACCGCCGGGATCGATGATTTGCTGGAGCCCTGGCGGCGCGAGACCGTCACCCTGGTGAGCATCGCCGCCATGGTCACCCTGGCCTGCACCGTGCTGGCCCTGATCCTGCTGCGCGCCATGAAGGCCGAGGAGGAGGCCCAGAAACAGACAGACCGGGCCCGACGCGAGGCCGAACTGATCCTGAGCGCGGCGGGGGAAGGCATTTGCGGCGTCGATCCCGAGGGCCGCATCAGCTTCATGAACCCCGCCGGCCAGGCCATGCTTGGGCTGCTGAACGAAGACCCGACCGGAAGAGTTCTGCACTCCCAAAGCCATCACAGCCATGCCGACGGCACCCCCTACCCCGCCGCCGATTGCCCGCTGTGCCGGACCCTGATGGACGGCCAAAGCCGAGAGGCCCTGCAGGAAACCTTCTGGCGCGCCGACGGCACCAGCTTTCCGGTGGAATTCATCGCCACCGGCATTATGGAGGATGGAAAGGTCAAGGGCGCGGTGATGGTGTTCAGGGATGTCAGCGAACGCCTGGAATCCGAACGCGCCCTGATGGCCCAGGCCACCGAATTATCGCGCTCCAATTCCGATCTCGAACAATTCGCCTATGTGGCCTCCCACGATTTGCGCGAACCCCTGCGCCAGGTGTCCAGCTTCGTCTCATTGCTGGAACGGCGCTACGGTCCGGTGCTGGACGACGATGGGCGGGAATACATCACCTATGCCCGCGAGGGCGCCAAGCGCATGGACCGCCTCATCATCGACCTGCTGGAATTCTCGCGCATCGGCCACCGCGCCCTGCCCCTGGAGAATGTGGATCTGGGCAAGACCATCGATGAGGCCATCGCCAATCTGCGCTCGGGCATCATCGAGGCCGGGGCGGTGGTCGAGCGGGTGGCCGCCATGCCGGTGCTGGTGCTGATCCATGACGACATGGTCCGGCTGTTCCAGAACCTGATCGGCAACGCGCTGAAGTACCGCGATCCCGCCCGCACGCCGGTGGTCAAGGTCCAGGCTGGTCACCTGGACGGCACCTGGACCATCTCCGTCAGCGATAACGGTATCGGCATCGCCCCCCAATATACCGAGCGGATCTTCGGCATCTTCCAGCGCCTGCACACCCGCGACAAGTTCGAGGGTACCGGCATCGGCCTGGCCATCTGCAAGAAGATCGTCGAGCAGGCCGGCGGCCGCATCCGGGTCGAGTCCACCCCGGATCACGGCAGCACCTTCCATGTCGACCTGCCGGCCTAGAGTGCATCAGCGTTAAGCTGAAGCACTCTAGGCTCCTTGTCTGTACGAAAAGGCTTCGCCTTTTCAGGGCTCAAACGCCGCTCGGGCTTAAGAGTTTTCCCGTTTTTTTGACTCAGCCTGAATGAGGAAAACTCTAATCCCGTCTGGAAAGCCCGCCTTCGGCCCGCTGTGTCGCGCGGGCGGCCAGGATCTTGGAGGTAGAGCGCGGCTTCTCGTACTTCTTCAGCAGAAGATAGGTGACCCAGCCCACCAGCAGCATGACCGCGGTGAAGGCGCTGTAGGACAGCGGCCAGGGAATACCCTGGGTCATCATGGAGAATTCCGACATGCCGCCGACGCCGGCCAGCACGTTCAAGGGCATGAACACCACGCTGACCACGGTCAGCTGGGTAACCCTGCGGTTCTGGTTGACGTTGATGAAGCCGATGGTGGCGTCCATCAGGAAGTTGATCTTGTCGAACAAGAAGGTGGTGTGGCTGTTCAGGGAATCGATGTCGCGCAGGATTTCCTTGGCATCCTCGGTCTGGGCCGGCGACAGGAAACGCCCCCGGATCAGGAACGAGACCGCCCGCTGGGTATCGAGCATGTTGCCGCGAATCAGGCCGTTCAGATCCTCTTCCTCGGCGATGTCGGCCAGCAGGCGGGCGGCATCGGAATCGCTGACGCTTTCACTCAGGACTTCCTGGCCGACCCGGCGCAGGGTGGAATAGGTATCCTCCAGGGAATCCGCCGAATATTCCACATCGGCGCCATAGAGATTGAGCAGCAGATCCTTGCAATCCAGACTCTTGCCCGGCTGATTGCGAACCCGAAGGCGCTGCAGGCGGAATACCGGCAATTCCTCGTTGCGGATCGTAAACAGCATGTCGCCATGAATGATGAAGGCCACCGGCACGCTGCGCGACTCGCGGTCGCGGTCCAGCAGGAAGTTGGAGTGCAGGTGAACCTCGTCGCTCTCCTCCTCGTAGAAGCGGGCGCTGACTTCCAGGTCGGTCAGGTCTTCGGGATTGGGCAATTCCAGCCCGTAGCGCCGGGCGATCCAGTTTCGCTCGGATTTCGAGGCGCCGAGAACGTCGATCCAGACCGCGTCCAATTCCTCGAAATCCGAGCGGTTGGACAATTCGACGATCTTGACCCGGCCATCGACCACGCAATAGGCGGTGATCTGACCTTCATTGAACTGAGGAATCCGCGAACCGGCCAGGGACAGACCCAGGGTCTTGGAGATTTCCCACAAGATGTCGTCCTGGCGTTCGGCGGCGATCAGGCTCCATAACCGCCGGGCATCCTCCAGGGGAACCGATTCCAGCACCCGGCCGATTTCAGACGACGTCTGGCGGGCCAGCACCATCTCCAACTCGACGATATGCTGCTTGTGGACAATGCCCTCGACCAAATCGTGCTGCCGCGTATTCTGGGTGTGGACCATGGTCTCCACGATCTTTTGCTTTGCCAGCAATTCCAGCACGGTTTGCAGCGACATGCCTTGGTCCCTTTCCCGGATTTGCGGCGCATCCTAGTCCAGACCGTCGCCCAGGCAAACCATCAATGACGCTTGACCGCCATCATGCCCCGGCAGCCCACCGCGCGTTAGTCTCAGCCATCACGTTAAGGACGATCCCATGATCACCGAGGATGAAATTTTCGAGGCATTGCGTCAGGTCATCGATCCCGATGTGGGCGTCAACATCGTCGATCTCGGGCTGGTGGAGCGGGTCGGGATCGCCCCCGAAGGCATCTATATAGATCTGATCATGACCACGCCGGCCTGCCCGCAAAGCGGCTATCTGGCCGATGAATCCGAGCGGGTGGTGCGAGCCGCCGCCAAGGGCGAGGCCCCGGTCAGCGTCGCCATCCTGGACTCGCCGTTCTGGGAACCGGGCCGCATGTCGCCCTCGGCCAAGGCGATCATGGGCTGGCCGGGATGAGTGAGGTCCACCGCCGCCTGCCCCTGCTCATGGCTGGAGCCCTGTCCCTGGTGGCGGGCGTGGCGGCGGGCGAGGGCCGCCTGGGCTGGCCTTTGGCCGGCGCCGACCTGATGGCGGTGCACGGGCCGCTGATGATCTCGGCCTTTTTCGGCACCGTCATCGGCCTGGAGCGGGCCGTCGCCCTGGGCAAGGTCTGGGGTTACGGATCGCCGCTCTTCACGGCCTTGGGCGGGCTGTTTCTGATTGTCGGGCTGCCCCAGGCCGGACTTGTGCTGCTCTGTCTGGGCTCGATGGTCTTCGTCGCCATGAGCATGGCGGTGATCCGGCGCCAGCGCGAGATCTTCACCCTGATCCTGGGTTTGGGCGGGCTGTGCTGGCTGGCGGGCAATCTGGTCTGGCTGGGGGGAGGACTCGTCGCCCCGGCAGTGCCGTCATGGGCCGCCTTCCTGGTGCTGACCATTGCCGGCGAGCGCCTGGAATTGTCGCGCTTCCTGCCGCCCTGGCGCTGGCGCGTCCCCACCTTGGCGCCCACCATGATATTGTTGCTGGCCGGAGCGGCGCTGGCCAATTGGACCCTGTTCGGGCTGGGCCTGGCCGCCCTGACCCTGTGGAGCCTGAGAAACGACGTGGCGCGGCGCACCATCCGCCAGCCCGGCCTGACCCGCTATGTGGCGATCTGCCTGCTGTCGGGCTATGCCTGGGCGCTGGTGTCGGGGCTGCTGATGCTGGATCTGGTCCTGGGCGAGGGCGGCGTGCGGGCCGATGCGGCGTTCCACGCCCTGTTCATCGGCTTCGTCTTCGCCATGGTCTTCGGCCATGCCCCGGTGATCCTGCCGGCGGTGCTGCGGGTGGCGGTGCCCTACAAGGCCTATTTCTACGCCCCCCTGGCCCTGCTCCACGCCTCGCTGGCCCTGCGCCTGGCCGGCGATCTCCTTGATCTCCACGGATTGCGCCAATGGGGCGGGTTGGCCAATGCGGCGGCCGTCGCCCTGTTCATCATCACCATGCTGGTGACGGTGCTGCGGGCGAGGAGGTAACTCTATTTCCGCGGCTTGATCCTGGCGGTCGGTTCGGCCTGCATGGGATCGTCGGGCCACCAATGCTTGGGGTACTGGCCCTTGAGGTCGGCCTTGACCTGCCGGTAGGCATTGGCCCAGAAGCTGGCGAGATCGCGGGTCACCTGCACCGGCCGCCGGGCCGGCGACAGCAGATGCAGCAGCAGGGCCACCTTGCCGCCGCCGATGCGCGGCGTATCGGCGCAACCGAACATCTCCTGCAGCCGTACCGCCAGAACCGGCACCTCGCCATCATAGTCGATGGGCAGGCGCGAGCCCGAGGGCACTTCCGCATGGGTGGGCGCCATCTCGTCCAGGCGCTTTTTCTGCTCCCAGCTCAGCATCCCGGCCAGGGCGACGCCCAGATCGAGACGGGCGAGATGGGCGCGGCGGCTCATCCCGGAGAGGTAGGGGACCAGCCATTTCTCCAGCCCGGCCAGCAGCGCCACCTCGCTGAGGTCCGGCCAGCCGCCTTCGGGATCGAGGCCGCGCAGGAAGTCCACCCGACGGCGCAGGCGCTGCTGCTCTGGACTCCATGGCAGACAGACCAGCCCCAGGGACCGAATGCCCTCGGCCATGGCGGCGGCGACTTGGACCGGATCGGCCTCCTTCTGGGCCTTGTCCTCGATCACCAGCTTACCCAGCAGACGCTGTCGCCGGGCCAGCACCACCTCGTCGCGATTGTCCCAACGGCATGTGGTCTCGGTGCGGATATGGGACTCGAAATGCTGGTCGATCTCGGCCAGGGTCAAGGGCGCCGCAAGGAAGATGCGGGCCTCGCGGCGGTTGCCGTCCAACTCGGCCAGGGCCAGCCATTCCTCGGCGGCCAGGGGCTCGTGCTGGGCGAACAGGGCGCCGCCGCCGCCGGTGGTGGCATAGCGGGGCTCGCCACCGGGGCGGCGTCTGGCGATCCGGTCGGGATAGGCGAAGGCCACCAGCAGGCCGGCATCGGCGCTCTCTCCCTGCTGCTCGCCCGCCTTCAGGCCCAGGCGGCGGCGGCCTTCGCGGGCGGCTTGCCGGACCCGGGCCAGGGCTCCCTTGTCGACGCTCAACCCATGGCGGGGATCGAAGCCCTGGTTGGTCCGTAGCGCGTCCAGGCGCAGACGCAGATCGCCGTCCTTGAAGCCGCGCCCGGCGCGCAGCACGTCACGCTCCTCGAGCAGCGCCGCCAGATCGCAGGCCAGCCCGGCCCGGCCCAATTCCTTGGCCCGCAACACCATATGGGCCAGACGGGGATGCAGGGGCAAGCGGACCATGGCCCGGCCATGAGCGGTGATGCGCCCCCCCTCGTCCAACGCCCCCAGGTCGAGGAGCAGGGCGCGGGCCTGGGCCAGATGAGGGACGGGCGGCGGGTCCAGCCACGCCAGACTATTGGCGTCGGTCACGCCCCATTGCGCCAGATCGAGGGCCAGGGGCGCCAGATCGGCCTCCACCATCTCCGGCGCCGTCCAGGGTGCCAAGGCCCGATCCTCGGCCTCGGACCACAGGCGGTAGCACACGCCCGGCCCCAGACGCCCGGCCCGGCCCCGACGCTGTTCGGCACTGGCCCGCGACACCGGAAGGGTAACCAGACGCGTCATGCCGGTGCCGGGATCGAAGCGGGGCCGCCGCATCTGGCCGCCATCGACCACCACCCGCACCCCTTCGATGGTCAACGAGGTCTCGGCGATGGCGGTGGCGAGAACCACCTTGCGCGATCCGTCTCGCGAGGGACGGATCGCGGCATCCTGGGCCTCCTGCGACAAATCTCCGTAAAGCGGGGCCAGCCGGATTCCCCCCATGGCCGGATGCTCGGCCAGCAGGGTCTCGACCCGGCGGATCTCGGCGGCGCCGGGCAGGAAGACCAGCACGTCCCCCTCCTCCTCGGCCATGGCCCGGACCACCGCCGCCGCCACCTCATCGGCAAAGCGCCGAGGCTCGGGACGGGTGAGGAAGCGCGTCGCCACCGGATAGGCGCGGCCCTCGCTGGTCACCACCGGCACATGGCCCATGAGGCGGGCCACCGGCTCGCCGTCCAAAGTGGCCGACATCACCAGCAGCTTGAGGTCGTCACGCAGACCCTGCTGGCTCTCCAGGGCCAGGGCCAGGCCGAAATCGGCGAACAGCGAGCGCTCGTGGAACTCGTCGAAGATCACCAGCCCGACGCCCGGCAGCGAGGGGTCGTCCTGAATCATCCGGCCGAGAATACCCTCGGTGACCACTTCGATCCGGGTCTTGGGACCGACCCGCGAGTCGAAGCGGATGCGCCAGCCCACGGTCTCCCCCGCCTCCTCGCCCAGCGTGGCGGCCATGCGGGTGGCCGCCGCCCGCGCCGCCAGCCGCCTGGGCTCGAGCATCAATATGCGTCCGCCTCCCAGCCAGGGCTCGTCCAATAGGGCCAGGGGCACCCGCGTGGTCTTGCCGGCGCCCGGTGGCGCCTGCAGCACCAGACCCGGCGCCCCGGCCAGGGCCGCGCGGATTTGGGGAATTACGGAATCGATGGGCAAAACATGCATCAAGCGTACTTATACGATCGCGTAGGCGGCTTTGGACCGATATTTGCCCTCAGCCTCTTGAATTCGACACAATCCTAGGGGATAAGGGAGGCATCGCGCCACCCATCCATCCTGCGCAATTGGAGATACCTGATGCTCACCACCAAGAAGCTGGGCCTCGTCCTCGGAGCTGCCCTCCTCGCCGCCCCCTTCACCGCCTCCGCCGACGACGCCCCGGCCGCCTTCAACCAGTGCAAGGCCTGTCACAAGGTCGAGGCCGGCAAGAACGGCGTTGGCCCGAGCCTGGCCGGCGTGTTCGGCCGCAAGGCCGGCTCCGAGCCGACCTTCAAGTACTCCGACGCCATGAAGGCCGCCGGCACCTGGGACGAAGCCACCCTGACCAAGTACCTGGCCGACCCCAAGGGCACCGTTCCCGGCAACAAGATGGCCTTCGCCGGCCTGAAGAAGCCCGAAGACGTGAGCGCCGTGATCGCCTACCTGAAGACCGTGAAGTAAGACTTCACCGCTCTCGGTACCGGACGCCGCCGCCCCGGCAAAGGGCGGCGGCGTTTT
>JACQAD010000310.1 GCA_016195125.1 Magnetospirillum sp. | reverse complement strand
GTCAGCACCCAGTCGTCCCCCACCTTCTCGGCCTCCATGGTGATGACCGGGCTGCGTTCCGGGTCGCGGTACTTGATGGCATTGCCGATCAGGTTCTGGAACAGGCGCATCAATTCCTCGCCGTCGCCCAGCACGGTGGGCAGGATGGCGGGCGGGGTGGCGATCTCGGCGTTGGATTCCTCGATCTTGGTCGCCAGGGCGCGCAGCACCCGCTCGACCACGGGGCCGAGGGCCACCGGCAGCATGGGCCGGGTGATGCGGCCGATGCGTGAGTATTCCAGCAATTCCAGGATCAGGCGATCCATGCGGGTGGCGCCGTCCTTGGCGAAGGCGATGAATTCCTTGGCGTCGCTATCGAGCTTGTCACCGTAGCGCCGTCCCAGCAGGTCCACATAGGAGCTGACCATGCGCAGCGGCTCGCGCAGATCGTGGCTGGCCACATAGGCGAATTGTTCCAACTCGGTGTTGGAGCGCACAAATTCCTCGGCCTTGTCGCGCAATTCCTGTTCGGCCCGGCGCTGCTCGGTAATGTCCTTGATGGTGCCGACCATGCGGACGGGCTTGCCCTGGGCATCGCGCTCGATCTTGCCCAGACCGGCAACCCAGCGTTCTTCGCCATCATTGTGGCGGATAATGGGATAGCTCTTGTCGAAATCGTGGGCTCCGTCCTGAATCTCCATCAGGTACCGGGCCATTTCGGCATGTTTGGAGGGGGCCACCAGGGCCAGCCAGCCGGCGCCGGAGCGATCGTAGCTTTCGTCGATTCCAAAGATTTCATCGAGAATGGGGGAGCTCTGCCAGCGATCGGAACGGATGTCATAGGCGTAATAGCCCAGATGCGCGACGCTTTGAACCTCAAGCAGCAGGGCCTGATGCTCGCGGATGGCGCTTTCGGCCAGGGCCTTCTCGGTCACGTCCTGAATGGTGCCGATAATTTCCAATGGTTCGGCGCTTGGCCCGAAACTGACCTGGGCGCGCGCCTCGACCCAGCGGGTTTGACCGGAGGCAGTGACGATGCGGTGGGTCATTTCATAAGGCGCCCCCTGGAGGGCGGCGGCCAGGCCGTCAGTGACCGCCCGACGGTCGTCTGGATGAATCATCTCCATCAGCCGGTCCAGGGTAATGACGCATCCGGGGGTCGCCTCATAGATGCGGTAGGTCTCCTCGGACCAGGAGATTTCGTTGTCCGGCAGCTTGACGTGCCACGACCCGATATGGGCGACCCTCTGGGCGCGGCTGAGGGTCGCCTCGCTGGTCTTCAACTGGGCGCGGGCGGCCATCTCGCGGCGGTAGCGGCGCAGCAGCAAAAGGAACAGGACCGTCAGGGTGGAGATCCCCACGGCCACCATGCCGGTCAGGCGCAAGGTCTGTCGCCGCCACGGTGCCAGCACCGTATCGACGGGGATGGCGGCCAGCATCACCAATCCATAGCGGTCCAGGCGCCGGAAGGCGGTGACCCGCGCCACTCCGTCCAGGGGCGAGGTGGTGATGGCGGCTCCGTTGCCTTTGCCCTCGGCGATGGCGGGGAAGGATTTGGTATTGTCCACCACTGAACCGACGGCACCCTCCAGGGAGGGATGACGGACCAGAATCAGTCCGTCGTCGCGCTGCAGGGTGATGATGCTGCCTTCGCCCACCGAGAGGGTGTGGAAGAAATCGCCGAAGGCGTCGGACACAAGGGTGGCGCACACCAGACCGCCGAATTTGCCGTCAGGCGCGGTCAGGCGGCGGCTGATGACGATCACCGGCCTGCCGGTAACCCGTCCGATGATCGGTTCACCCACATAGGCCTTGTCCTCGGTCTGCACCTTCTGGTGCTGGAAGTAGGGGCGGTCGGCGGTGGAGATGGGCGCCAGCGGGAAGGTGTTGGCGTGCAGGCGGATGAACCCTTTGGAATCCACCAGGAACATGGTGGGAAAGACCGCCAGGGATTCGCCGATCTCCCGCAGGGTCTGCCAGGCGGCGCGGTCGTTGGCCAGTTTGTCCCAGTCGGCGATCCGCTTATACAGCGGCCGGGCGGCGCGCAGAGCGGTATCGGCCCCCTCGACGGTTCGCAGGACATGCTCGCCGGCCAGATCGGCGATGGTCTGGGCGCGAATTTCGGCCTGACGCATGGCCTCCTGCCGATCAAACAGGGCGGTGGCCGTGGTCCAGACCATGACCAGGACCATGGCGGCAGCCCAGACGATCAACGGCCACCACTTGACGGGGGGGGCGACAGCAGGGGCAGGGGAGCCTGAAACCGAGGACAAGCGCGTCACCGTACAATCTATACCAATTATAACCGATCGTATAAAAGCCACCACCGAACGTAAAGCGGATAGATGAATTGCATCAATGACAAAGGGCCTCGCAAACGCGAGGCCCCCTGCTTCCGGCACAATATAAGTTGTAATACCTAGTCCAAGGCTCCAGGCGGGATACTACCCGCGCGCCATTTTGGCCAGGCGCATGCGCAGCGCGTTCAGCTTGATGAAGCCCTGGGCGTCGCGCTGATCGTAGACCGAATCCTCCTCGAAGGTGACGTAGTCGAGGCGATAGAGCGACTTGGGCGACTTGCGGCCGACCACCGAGACGTTGCCCTTGTAGAGCTTGAGGCGCACCGTGCCGCAGACGTTCTCGCTGATCTTGTCGATCATGGTCTGAATGGCGATGCGTTCCGGGCTGAACCAGAAGCCGTTATAGATCAGCTCGGCATAGCGGGGCATCAGCTCGTCCTTGAGATGGCCTTCGCCACGGTCAAGGGTCAGGCTTTCCATGGCGCGATGGGCGACGATCAGGACCGAACCGCCGGGGGTCTCGTAGACGCCCCGGCTCTTCATGCCGACGAAGCGGTTTTCCACCAGATCCAGGCGGCCGATGCCGTTGGCGCCGCCCAGCTCGTTCAGCTTGGTCAGCAAGGCGGCGGGGCTCAGGCGCACGCCGTCGATGGCGACGGCGTCACCCTTCTCGAACTCGATCTCGATATAGGTGGGTTTGTCGGGGGCCTTTTCCGGGCTGACCGAGCGGGTATACATGTCCTCGAAGGGCTCGACCCACGGGTCTTCCAGCGCCTTGCCCTCGTAGGAGATGTGCAGCAGGTTGGCATCGGTGGAGTAGGGCGCCTCGCCGCGCTTGTCCTTGGCGATGGGAATCTGATGCTTCTCGGCGAAGTCCAGCAGCTTGGTGCGGCTGGTCAGATCCCACAGGCGCCACGGCGCGATGACCTTGATGTCGGGCTTCAGGGCGTAATAGCCCATCTCGAAGCGGACCTGATCGTTACCCTTGCCGGTGGCGCCGTGGGAGACGGCGTCGGCGCCCACCAGATTGGCGATCTCGATCTGACGCTTGGAGATCAGCGGCCGGGCGATGGAGGTGCCCAGCAGGTAGACGCCCTCGTACAGCGCGTTGGCGCGGAACATGGGGAAGACGAAGTCGCGGACGAATTCCTCGCGCAGGTCGTCGATGAAGATGTTCTCGTCCTTGATCCCCATCAGCTTGGCCTTGGCGCGGGCCGGTTCCAGCTCCTCGCCCTGGCCGAGATCGGCGGTGAAGGTCACCACTTCGCACTGATACTGATCTTGCAGCCAGCGCAGGATGATGGAGGTATCGAGACCGCCGGAATAGGCCAGAACGACCTTCTTGACTTCGCCCTTCATGGCAGACGCCTTTCCGAGATGGGGAGGGATTTGGCGGCGCAGTATAGGCAAAGGCGCGCCGGTGGCAACAATCCTGTATGGGCGGTGGGCGTGAGGCCCTGACGAAGGGCGCACAACTAAAGATGCATACAAATACCGAAACAATTCGAATGCAAGTGTTTCAATAAGTTCACTCAACAAAAAGAGGTGTATTGGTATCGTGCTGATGACCAAAGGTCGTCAGTGTCGCGGCCGGCGGATAACCCTAAACTTGATGAATAAGGGGATAGGAAATGTCTGTTGGAACTTTTCTGGTGAACTATGAGAGCGCCAATACCCTGCCCGGCGGCTATGTCCTGAAGTTGGGCTTGGTGGTGGATGTGGTCCACAATCAGGCGGGCGGCGTATCCGAAATCACCCAGGCGATCAGCCCGCCCATGGACATCAAGATGCCGGTTCATGGGACCGTTACCGATATGACGGTGATGCCCAAGAACACGCATCATCTGGTCAATCTGACCAGCGCGCCCACGGTTGGCCGCTACGAGCAGATTCGTCTGGTGACCTCCGACGATTGGCAGACCGGCACCGCCAACGTCACCTTGTTCACGGACACGCCCCAGGGCGTGATTCACTTCACCACTGACGTTAAGGTCGTGAAGGCTCCGCAGAAATAGCGGCTACAGGGGTATCCGTCCCCTCTTCCCCGCAAGGGAGGGGGGCGGAGGCTCTCGCCACGGGCAAGTGCCGAAGCCTGCGGCCCCCGGTGCGGGCCGGAAGGGGGAGTGGGTCCGATCTCCCGGCTCCGGCGTTACTCCGCGGTAAGCGGATGATGCTCGTCGACGATCCCCTGGGCGGCGCGGGCCTTGGACAGGCTGGCGCGCTCGCGCTGGCTTTCCGAGCGCAGCTGACCGCAGGCGGCCAGGATGTCGCGGCCGCGGGGCATGCGGATGGGGGCGGAATAGCCGGCATCCTGGAGAATGTCCGAGAAGGCCTTGACCGCCTTGGGTTCCGAGGTTTCGAACTCCGAGCCGGGCCAGGGATTGAAGGGGATCAGGTTGAATTTGGCGGGCAGGCCCTTGATCAACTTCAGCAGGGCGCGGGCGTCGGCGGCGGAATCGTTGACACCCTTCAGCATGATGTATTCGAAGGTGATGCGCCTGGCGTTCGAGGCGCCGGGATAGTCGTGGCAGGCCCGCATCAGCTCCTTCAGCGGATATTTCTTGTTGATGGGCATGATGCGGTCGCGGATCTCGTCGGTGACCGCGTGCAGGCTGATGGCCAGATTGACTCCCAGGCGCTCGCCGCAGACCTTCATCATCGGCACCACGCCCGAGGTCGACAGGGTGATGCGCCGGCGCGAGATGCCGATGCCCTCGCCGTCCATGGCGATTTCCAGGGCGGTGGCGACATTCTCAAAATTATAGAGCGGCTCGCCCATGCCCATGACCACGATGTTGGACAGCAGGCGTCCGGTATCGTCGGGGGTCGGCCATTCGCCGTAGGAATCTCGCGCCACCATGAACTGGCCGACGATTTCCGCCGCCGACAGGTTGCGCACCAGCAGCTGGGTTCCGGTATGGCAGAAGCGGCAGGTGAGCGTGCAGCCCACCTGGGTGGAGATGCACACCGCGCCCCGATCCTCGGCGGCGTCGGGGATGTAGACGGTTTCGGCCTCGTTGCCGTCGTCGAACCTCAACAGCCACTTGCGCGTGGTGTCTTCCGAGATCAGCTCGCGTTCCATCATGGGGCGGCGCACCACATAGCGCTCGGCCAGATGGGCCTGCATGGTCTTGGAGATGGTGGTCATCTTGGCGAAATCGGTTTCGCCGCGATTGTACATCCAATGCCACAGCTGCTTGGCGCGGAACGGCTTCTCGCCGATCACGGCCATTTCGGCGATGAGATCGGGCCTGGACAGGCCAATCAGGTTCTTCAGAGGGGCGGTCGAGTCTTCCATGACGGCAACACATAAGGAGGACGAGGCAAAGACGCAATGATGACATGAATGTCATGCGTCGCGAGATTGTCGAACGGGTGATACTTGCGGTAGAGTTTCCGTCTGCGAATCTGACATCACGGGGGGCCTATGAGCACCAATTCCGCCGTCAAGGATCTGGCTTACAGCCTGTGGGAAGCGGCCGGGCAGCCTCAGGGCCAGGATATGGAATTCTGGCTGGAGGCCGAACGCCGCCTGTCCTCCGCTCCCAAGGCCGCTCCCAAGGCCAAGGCCGCCGCCAAGAAGGCTCCGGCCAAGGCCAAGGCGGCAGCCCCCAAGGCGGCCAAGCCGAAAGCGCCGGCCAAGCCCAAGGCCAGGTAACAGGGGCTTTATCCTTCGCAGGGCGGTGCCTAGACCCAGCCCTTGCGCCGGAAATAGACGTACGGCACCACCGCCGAAATCACGGCGAGGGCGATGGCGTAGCCATAACCAAATTCCCATTGCAGCTCGGGAATGATCTTGAAGTTCATGCCGTACCAGCTGGCCACCAGGGTCGGCGGCAGGAACAGCACCGACATGATGGTGAACAGCTTGATCACCTGATTCTGCTGGATGCCGATCACCCCCAGGGTCGCGTCCAGCAGGAAGTTGATCTTGTTGCCCAGGAAGTCGGTGAACTCGGCCAGGGATTGCAGGTCGTGCTCGATGCTTTTCAGCCGCTCGGCGGCATTGGCGACGCCCAGGGCCGCGTCGCCGTGGGGCAGGAAGGCGATGGCGCGTTTCAGGCCCAGCAGGGTCTCGCGGCCCTTGCCCGACAGATCGCCGGCCCTCCCGATGGTTCTCAGCAAGGCCTCCAACTCGCGCGAGCTGGCGCGGCGGCGGCGGTGCGAGGTGTTCTGCTGCTGGTGGAAGATGCGATGGGAGACGCCGTCCAAATCGGCGCCCAGATCCTGCAGAACGTCGGCGATGCGGTCGACGATGGCCTCCATCAGGCCCAGCATGATGTCGCCGCCGTTGGTCGGCGCGGGATTCTGGGCGGGAAGATCTTCCGCATAGGTGGTGATGGCGCGCGGGGCGGCATGGCGCAGC
>JACQAD010000309.1 GCA_016195125.1 Magnetospirillum sp. | reverse complement strand
TGGCCAAGGCCGTGGGCAAGGACGTCGCCTGGGCCGATGATTGCGTCGGCGCCGCCGCCGAGACGGTCATCGCCGCCATGAAGGACGGCGACATCGCCCTGCTGGAGAATGTCCGCTTCCATCCCGAGGAAGAGAAGAACGACCCGGCCTTCGCCAAGCGCCTGGCGGCCCTGGGCGATCTCTACGTCAACGACGCCTTCTCCACCGCTCACCGCGCCCACGCCTCCACCGAAGGCCTGGCCCATCTGCTGCCCTGCGCCGCCGGCCGCCTGATGCAGGCCGAGCTGGAGGCCCTGGCCAAGGCCCTGGAACACCCGGAAAAGCCGGTGGCCGCCATCGTCGGCGGCGCCAAGGTGTCCACCAAGCTCGACCTGCTGGGCAATCTGGTCTCGCGCGTCGATTACCTGATCATCGGTGGCGGCATGGCCAATACCTTCCTCTTCGCCATGGGCAAGCCGGTGGGCAAGTCCCTGTGCGAAAAGGAAATGGCCGGCACCGCCCGCGAGATTCTGGAAAAGGCCAAGGCCGCCAATTGCCACATCGTCCTGCCCGTGGACGCGGTCATCGCCGGTGAATTCGCCGAGAACGCCGCCAATTCCGTGGTCGGCATCGATGCGGTGCCCGACGACAAGATGATCCTGGATGCCGGCCCGGCTTCGGCCGAGGCCATCATCGACCGGCTGGGCGGCTGCAAGACCCTGGTGTGGAACGGCCCGCTGGGCGCCTTCGAGATCGCTCCCTTCGACAAGGCTACCAACGCGGTGGCCCAATGGGCGGCCGAACGCACCAAGCAGGGCAAGCTGCTCAGCGTCGGCGGCGGCGGCGACACCGTCTCGGCCCTGGCCAAGGCCGGCGTCGACGACAAGTTCTCCTACGTGTCCACCGCCGGCGGCGCCTTCCTGGAATGGCTGGAAGGCAAGGTTCTGCCCGGCGTCGCCGCTCTGGAAGTCAAGGCATCATCTGGCGGCTGCGGTTGCTCCGGCGGCCACTGATCGCACGGAGTTCATCGTCACCCCCCAGGCCCAGCCTGGGGGGTGACGTGTTTTGGGGAATGACATGAAAGTTCACTTCATCGGTGCCGGGCCGGGCGCCCCCGACCTGATCACCGTGCGCGGGCTCAATCTGATCCGCCGCTGTCCGGTGGTGCTGTATGCCGGCTCGCTGGTCCCGCCCGAGATCGTGGCCGAGGCGGCACCGTCGGCCCAGGTCATCGACACCGCGCCCCTGGACCTGGACCAGATCATCGCCGAGATCAAGGCCGCCCATGCCAGGGATCTGGATGTGGCGCGGGTCCATTCCGGCGACCCGTCATTGTATGGCGCCATCGCCGAACAGATGCGCCGCCTCGACGCCCTGGGCATCGCCTATGACGTAACGCCGGGCGTGCCCGCCTTCGCCGCCGCCGCCGCCGCGCTCGCCACCGAACTGACCCTGCCCGACATCAGCCAGACGGTGATCCTGACCCGAACCTCGGTGCGCTCATCGGCCATGCCCAACCACGAGGATCTGACCACCCTGGGCAGGAGCGGCGCCACCCTGGCCATCCACCTGTCGGTGACCAATCTGGCCCATGTGGTCAAGGAGCTGAGCCCGCTCTACGGCGACGACTGCCCAGTGGTGGTGGCTTTCCGGGTCGGCTGGCCGGATCAGAGCTTCATCCGCGGCACCCTGGCCGATATCCGCGCCAAGGTGAAGGAGGCCGGCCTGACCCGCACCGCCCTGATCCTGGTGGGTCGCGTCCTGGGGGGGGCCGAGTTCACCGATTCGCGCCTCTATGCCAGCGACCACACCCATATCCTGCGGCCGGGCAAGGAGTGAGACTCCGTCCCGGCAAAGTCCTATAGTACGGCCCATGCTTGACCTGCCCGCCCCCTTCCCCGATTTCGCAGCCGGCTCCGTCTGGCTGGCCGGTGCCGGCCCCGGCGATCCCGGGCTGCTGACCCTGCTGGCCCTGCACGCCATCAAAAGCGCCGACCACGTCATTCATGACGCCCTGGTGGACAAGCGCATCCTTGCCCTGGTTCCGGCCGGCACCGTCACCGAAACCATGGGCAAGCGCGGCGGCCGGGATTCGGTCAGGCAGGCTGATATTACCGACCGGTTGGTCGACCTGGCCCGTCAAGGCAAGAAGGTGCTGCGCCTCAAGGGCGGCGACCCCTTCGTGTTCGGACGTGGGCCAGAGGAAGCCCTGGCCCTGGCCCAGGCCGGCATCGCCTTTCGCATCGTGCCCGGCATCACGGCCGGAATCGGCGGGTTGGCCTATGCCGGTATTCCGGTGACCTCGAAGGAGACCAACGCGACGGTGGCCTTCATCACCGGCCACGGCCCCGATGGCGACATTCCCGACGAGGTCGATTGGGATTGCCTGGCGAAGGGCGTGCAGGTGCTGGTGTTCTACATGGGCTTGAAGCATCTCGACCGCCTGACCGCCCGGCTGCTGGCGGCGGGACGCGATCCTGACGAGGGCGCCGCCCTGGTCTGCGACGCCGCCACGCCGCGCCAGAGCGTGCTGGAAAGCACCCTGGCCGAGATCGCCCCGGCGGCACGGGCCGCGGGCCTCGAACCCCCGGCCCTGCTGGTGGTGGGGCCGGTGGTGGCGTTGCGGCGGCAATTGGCATGGTGGGCTCCATGATCGAGCAGCTGGATTCCCTGCTGCACGCCGGGATCGGCATCTGCCGCGTCGGCATCGACGGCCGCGAATCCCTGATCGGCGGCCTGTTCCTTACCGGACTGATCGGCAGCCTGACCCATTGCGCCGGCATGTGCGGCCCCTTCGTGCTGTCCCAGGTGGCGGCGCGCATGGAGGCCATTCCCCTGGAATGCATGAGCGAGATGCGCAGGCTGGCGGGGGCGGCATTACTGACCTATCATCTGGGCCGCGCCACCACCTATGGGGTTCTGGGCGCCGCGGCCGCCACCTTGGCCGGCATCCTGGGCGGGGCGGCACCGTTTCGCTGGCTGGCGGCGGCGTTGCTGATCGTGGCGGCGGGCTTCCTGCTGAGCATGGCCTTGCCCGGCATCAAGGCGCTGGCCGGCGGTGACGGCGAGACTTGGTGGTCCAAGGGGATCGGCCGTATGGCCCGCCCCTTGTTCGCACGGCCCAATGGCTGGCGCGGCTGGCTGTTGGGAGTGGCGCTGGGCTTCATTCCCTGCGGCCTGCTCTATGCCGCCCTGGCGGCGGCGGCGGCGG
>JACQAD010000308.1 GCA_016195125.1 Magnetospirillum sp. | reverse complement strand
GTCGCTCTGACCCCGCCCCCTGAGGCCGTGATCTTACCGTTTGTGGGAAAAACCGCAAACGGTGATCGAGAGTTACCCACACTTTTCCTACACCCCAGCGGGGGGAGAACACTGCTCCTTGCCCCTATTCCGCTGCTCAAAAAAGAAAGGCCGGCTGTCCCGGTGGGAAGGCCGGCCTTGTCCTCGAATGGATTGCGTCAGGCCTGTTCGGCCCAGGCGCGGACGTCGAATTTACCCATGTCTTCCATGGCGGGAGCGGCGGCCTTGGGGGCCTCCGCCGCCGGCAAGGCGGCCTTGGCCTCGATCACCGCTTCGGCGCGGGCGGGCGCGGTCGGCGCGGGCTCCGGCTTGTGGGCGGCCTCGATCGCGCTCGGAGACGCGGCGACGGGCGGGATTGCGGTGGGAGTCGAAGCGCGCCCGGCTTCGCTGCGAAGCGAGGCGGGAATGACGGTGTTGCCCGGACGATAGACGAAGCCCTGGGTCTTGTAGACGCGGCTGCCGAACTCGCGCGACGGCTGGTACCAGACGCGGACCTGGCTCCAATCGTTCTTGGGCGAGACATCCATCACCGGCACCGACTGGGTCACCTGGCCGCGACCGGCGGTCCGGTGCGGCGCCCAATTGGCGTGATCCACCAGGAGCACCCGGCTGCCCGAGCTGCCGCGCACCACGGCGACATGGCCATGGGACATGCTGCCCTGGCGCTTGAAGACCAGGACCGAGCCGACTTTGGGGGTGTTGCCGCGATCATAGACGCCTTGGGCGGCTTCCCACCACTTCCAGGCATCGCCCTTGAGATTGAGTCCGGTAACTTCGCGGGCGTAGGTCACGCACTGCAGGGTGGCGTTCGCCTCGTAAGGCAGGGCCAAAAAGACCGTTGCCACGAGCAGGATGATCACGTTCCGCACCGGGTCTCCCTCCCTCCGGTTATTGGTAAGTCCGATTGTGTCCATCCGAAAAGCCGATGGCAACCGCTTTGTTATAATTTTTGCAAAATTAATGGAACAAATTGAGTCGGCGCCTCCAAAAAGAGCAAAAGCCGCCCCCAAGGTTGCGGGGGCTTTCGAAGCGGCCGGCGCTTGGCTATGATCGCTGCCCCTGTCGTCAGCGGCGGGGCCATGGGAGGACCAGCGAGTGAAGCGGAATTTGACCCGGGCCGTTCTGGCGGTGGCCGTCCTGGCGGGAATGACGGCCGAGGCGGCATTGGCGGCCGATCGCAAGACCCTGGTTATCGCCGGTGGCGAGGTTACCGGCTATTACTTTCCCGTGGCCGGCGCCCTGTGCCGCGTCATCAACAAGGATCATCCCCTGGGCCTGGGCTGCGCGGTGATGCCGTCCTCGGGCTCGGCGGCCAATCTGGCGGCGCTCAAATCCGGCGACGCCGATCTGGCTCTGGTGCAATCGCGCGCCGCCCAGATGGCGTCCATCGGTGCCGAAGGCTTCAAGGAAGCCGGAGCCATGCCCGATTTGCGCGCCGTCATGGCGCTGCACGGCGAAGTGGCGGTGGTGGTGGCCCGTCCCGGTTCGGGCATCGAATCCCTGGGGGATCTCAAGGGCAAGCGGGTCAATCTCGGCCGGCCCGGCTCGTTCCAGCGCTCCATGGCCGAAATGGTGATCGACGCCTCGGGCCTGTCCCAGGGCGATCTGTCGGTCCTGGTGGAACTGGACCTGACCGAACAGGCGGCGGAATTGTGCCAGGGCAATATCGACGCCGCCATCTTCACCGGGATCCACCCCATGCCCGAGGTCCAGATCGCCGTGGAGGAATGCGGCGCCAGCCTGGTCTCCATCCGCTCCAAATCCATGGATTCCTATTTCAAGAAGGTGCCCTTCGTCTCGCGTTTCGTGGTCAAGGGCGGCACCTATGACGGCCAGAAGGAGGATGTGGCGGCCATCGGCCTCAAGACCCTGCTGGTGACCACGCGCCTGGGTGCCGACGAGGTGGCTGCATTGGTCAAGACGGTATGGGCCAATTTCTCCGCTTTCACCCGCCTGCATCCGGCCTTGAAGGGGCTGAGCAAGGCCGAGGCCTCGCGCGACGGCTTTCCCATCAGGCTGCATGAGGGCGCGGAAAAGATCCTGGGAGACCGCTGATCCATGTCCCGGCAGCCTCCGCCCAAACTGGATGGAAGCGGCCTGGAGGGAAGCGGACTGGATCGCGACGGGCTGCGGCGGGCGCAGGCGGCGGGGGAGCGGCTGGATGTCCTGGGCCGGGCCTTGGGGGCTGGACCCGTGGATCTGCTGACCGGCTCCTGCCGGGAGGTGGAGGCGCTGCGCCACTATCCGGCCGGGGATGTCTACGACATGGGCAGCCACGCTCAATTCTACTATCACAGCCATCGCGACGTCGAATTCGGCCATATCCATCTGTTCCAGCGCCCACGGGGCATGCCCGCCGGCATTGCTCCCGCCGAGCCGGGACGCGATGGCGATGCCCCCTGTCACCTGATCGCGGTGGGATTCGGCCCGCGGGGCGAGGTGACGGAATTGTTCACCACCAATCGCTGGGTCACCGGCGAGGCTTGGTATACCGCCCGGTCAGTCAAGGGCCTGGTGGCGGCGTTGCGCCTGAACATCGCCGGACCATACGGGCCGGTGGCGGCATGGCTGGCGGCCTTGGTGGAGTTCTACCGGCCGCTGATCGAGCGTCTGGTGGACGAGCGCGATCAGGCGATCGCCGATTGGCGGGCAGGCCATGGCGGCCGGGATGCCCTGGCCGATGAACGGCTGGAGATCACCTCGATCCGTGCCGTCAATCCGG
>JACQAD010000284.1 GCA_016195125.1 Magnetospirillum sp. | reverse complement strand
GGACCATTTTGCCGGCGCGGGTCTGAGCCACGACATCGCTCTCGGCAACGACGAAACCGCGATCGGAGCTGGTGGCCACCAGCAATTTGCGATCGGGCTTGTGGACCATGACCGCCGCGATCTCCACATCATTGGCCAGATCGATCATCAGGCGCAGCGGCTCGCCATGGCCGCGCCCCGAGGGCAGCTTGTCGCCGCCCAGCGTATAGAAGCGTCCGTCGGTGGCAAAAATGATGATCTTGTCGGTGGTCCAGGCCTTGAGCAGGAAGCCCAGCTGGTCGCCTTCCTTGAACTTCAGCGCATCGGGATTGTCGGCATGGCCCTTCAGCGCCCTGATCCAGCCTTTTTCCGACAGAACCATGGTGATGGGCTCGCGCTCCACATAGGCCTCGATGGGCACGATCACCGCCGAGGGCGCGTCGCCCAACTCGGTGCGGCGCCTGCCCAGTTTGGTATGGCCGCCGAAGGCCTTACGGGTCTCGGCGTTCTGGGCGGCAATGGTGGTCCAGCGCCGGGCCTCATCGGCCAGCAAGGCCTCCAGATCGGCCTTCTCCGCCGACAGCGAGGCGTGCTCGGTCTTGATCTCCAGCTCCTGAAGCTTGTTCAAGGAGCGCAGCCGCATGTTGAGGATTGCCTCGGCCTGAACCTCGGACAGCTTGAACTTGCGGATCAGCTCGGCCTTGGGCTCGTCGGCGAAGCGGATGATCTTGATGACCTGATCGAGGTCGGCATAGACCTTGAGGAAGCCTTCCAGAACCTCCAGGCGCTTGGCAATCTTGTCCAGGCGGAAGCGGGAACGACGCTCCAGAACCACCATGCGGTGATCCAGGAACGAGCGCAGCACCTCCTTCAAATTCATGACGCGCGGCACCGCATTGGCATCCAGCACGTTCATGTTGAGCGAAAAGCGCGCTTCAAGATCGGTCTGACGGAACAGTTGCTCCATCACCAGCTCGGCCTCGACGGTGCGGTTCCTGGGCTCGAGCACCAGCCGGATGTCCTCGGCCGATTCATCCCTGATATCGGCCAGAAGCGGCAGCTTCTTTTCGCTCATCAGCTCGGCGATCTTTTCGATCAGCTTGGCCTTCTGAACCTGATAGGGAATCTCGGTGATGACGATCTGATAAAGGCCGTGGGACAGCTTTTCCACCGCCCATCTGGCCCTGACCCGAAAAGCGCCCTTGCCGGTGCGGTAGGCCTCGGTGATGGCTCCCTGGGTTTCCACCAGCACGCCGCCGGTGGGAAAGTCAGGGCCGGGCATGTGGGCGATCAGCTCGTCCACATGGCAATCGGGCTGGGCGATCAGGTGATCCAGCGCATCGCAGATCTCGCCCAGATTGTGAGGCGGAATGCTGGTGGCCATGCCCACGGCGATACCGGCCGAGCCGTTGGCCAGCAGGTTGGGGAACGAGGCCGGCATCACCACCGGCTCTTCCTCGGTGCCGTCATAGGTGGGCCGGAAATCGACGGCATCGTCGTCGAGGCCTTCCATCAGGGCGGCGGCGACCTCGGTCAGCTTGGCTTCGGTGTATCGCATGGCGGCGGCGTTATCGCCGTCGATATTGCCGAAATTGCCCTGGCCCTCCACCAGTGGATAGCGCACCGCGAAATCCTGGGCCAGACGCACCAGGGTATCGTAGACCGCCACATCGCCATGCGGGTGGTACTTACCGATGACGTCGCCGACCACGCGGGCGCATTTCTTGAAGCCGCCGCTGGGGTCCAGCTTCAACTGGCGCATGGCATAGAGCAGGCGCCGATGCACCGGCTTCAGCCCATCGCGCACATCGGGCAGCGAGCGCGACACGATGGTGGACATGGCATAGGCGAGGTAACGCTCGCCCAGGGCCTCGGCTAGGGGCGTGTCGCGGATATCGCCGGTCACGGCGGGCTCGGTCATCTTGTTCCTCGGGCTAGAAGCAGCACATATAGTACCCTATGGGCGGAAACGGTCAACCAGTCGTGCACGCGCAGCCGGCAGGACCGTCCGATGGGCCGCGAGGGCGTGCCGCTCCAAGAAGAACCCGGCCAGATCCAATCCGGCCCGGATGGAGGCCGCATCCCCTTCCCCGCCCTCCACCAGGAAGGACGGCAGGGGGAACAGCTTGTCACGGTAGGGCTGGCCGGCCTCCAATGACACGGCACGGCCGGTCTTGGGGCTGACATAGGCCAAATCACTGGTCTGGCCGGTGGCGGCGCAAGCCGACAGGTCGAGACCGAAACCGAGATCACGCAGCAAGGCCAGTTCGAAATGCACATAGACACTGGGCCAGGACTCGGCTTCCAGGGCGTGCAGCAGGGCCGCCAGGGCGGCATGGGAAGCCGGATGGGGCTGACGCTCGGGCAGGACCAGCTCGGCCAGGGCGCAGGCGGAAATCAAGGCCGCCAGCCGTCCCGGATCGGCCATGCAGGCGGCGGCGTGGGCGTGGGCCAGTTCCAGGCGCAATGTGCCCAATTGCTCGGCCAGACGGCCACTCCACCAGGCACGGACCTGATTACCGGGCTGCAGCACGGCGCGATGAGCTTTGGACTGGCCACCGTGGACCAGTCCCGAGTGGCGGCCGTGGGAGCGGGTCAGCAGACTGGCGATCGCGCCGGTCTCGCCGTGGCGGCGCACTTCCAGCACCACGGCCTCGTCATCCCAATCCATGCTGCCAGCTCCACACGAACAGGCCGATTCCACCGCAGGCGGCGGCCAGGGCCAGCCCGGCCAGCAGCTTTTGCCGCAGCGTGATGGTGGGAATATCCTCGTCTTCCAGGCTCCAGGCGCCTCGGGTAAAGCGGTGGAGCAGCAACCCCAGCAGCACCAGCGCTCCCACCCAGATCAGGGTGATGGCGATGGCGCGCGGGGTCACGCCACCCTCGTCATGAATCGAAATCCAGGCCGATTTCGCTGTAATTGCCGCGCTTTTCAGACCAATCCTCGCGCACCTTGACGTGGACGAAGAGATGGACGCGGCGCTCCAACAACTCTTCCAGCTCCTGACGGGCGGCAGCGCCGATGCCCTTGATCTGGCGGCCGCCCTTGCCCAGCACGATGGGCTTCTGGCTGTCGCGCTCCACATAGATCACCTGATCGATGCGGGCCGAGCCGTCTTCCTTCTCTTCCCAGCTTTCCGTTTCCACATGCAGGGAATAGGGCAGCTCCTGATAGAGAGCCAGGAAGGCCTTCTCGCGGGTGATCTCGGCCGCCAGCAGGCGCTGCGGCAGATCCGAGACCTGATCCTCGGGGAACATCCAATGGCCCGGCGCCACCAGCTTGCCCAGATGGGCCAGCAGATCGGCGACACCGTCGCCTTTCAGGGCGCTGATCATGAAGACGTCGGTGAACAGACCCTCGGCGGTGAGGTCGGCGGTAAGGCCCAACAGCTTCTCGCGCTTGACCAGATCGACCTTGTTCAGCACCAGGATCGCCTTACGGCCCACATCCTTGAGTTTGTCGACGATGGCGCGGGCCTCGTCGTCATAGCCGTGGCTGGCATCGATCATCAGGCAGATATGGTCGGCATCGGTGGCGCCGCTCCAGGCGGCGGCGACCATGGCCCGCTCCAGACGCTTCTTGGGCTGGAAGATGCCGGGCGTGTCCACCAGGATCACCTGGGCGTCATCGACCATGGCGATGCCCAGCACGCGAAAGCGGGTGGTCTGCACCTTGGGCGAGACGATGGAGACCTTGGTGCCCACCAGGGCATTGACCAGGGTTGATTTACCGGCATTGGGAGCCCCCACCACCGCGACAAAGCCGCAGCGCTGATCGGTCTCGGGAATTTCGCTCATAACGTCACCTTTTGCAGCAGGGCGCCGGCGGCGCCCTGTTCCGCCACCCGCTTGGACGGACCGCGACCCAAGGCCGAGCCTACACCCTCGACCGTGACCTCGATCAGGAAAATCGGCTCGTGGGGTGGTCCTTCGGTGCCCAGCGTGGCATAGATTGGTAGGGGCTTGCCCAGGCCCTGCGCCCATTCCTGAAGTGCGGTCTTGGCATCCTTGGGCGGCGCCAGGGCCTCTTCCATCATGGGTTCCCACTGACTGCGCACGAAACTCGCGGCCACGGCGAAGCCGGCATCGGCGTACAAAGCCCCGATCACCGCCTCGCAGGCATCTGCCAGGATACCGGGATTGGTGCGCCCTCCCGCTTCGTCCTCTCCGCGGGCCAGGACCAGATGGGTGCCCAGGCCGATGGTATTGGCCACCCGGGCGACGGCTTCCCGCCGCACCAGGGCGGCATGGCGCCGGGCCAGAGCCCCCTCGGCCTCGGCGGGATAACGGGCGAACAGCATGTCGGCGACCACCAGGCCGAGAACCCGGTCGCCCAGGAATTCCAGGCGCTCGTAAGGTGCCGATACCTTGGGGCGCCGGCCCTGCTGGGTGCTGGGATGGGTCAGGGCCTGGGCCAGCAATTCCGGCCGACGAAAACGGTGCCCCAGAAGAGGGCCGAGCTGGGCGGCGTCAGCCATCGCCCTCACTCGATCCCCTGGAACAGGCGGGAATAGCGGATGGCCCAGGGCACTGCCGTCGCCGGAGAAGAACAGAATTTCGGCGCGGCCGACCAGATTCTCGGCTGGGACATAGCCCACTTCCGACAGGAATCGGGAATCGGCGGAATTGTCCCGGTTGTCGCCCATCATGAAGTAGTGGCCGGCCGGCACCACGTATTCCATGGTGTTGTCGGCGGGTCCGTTATCACCCAGGAATTCGATGATCTTGTGGACCTTGCCGTTGGGCAGGGTCTCGACGTATTGCGGCGCCCTGAGGATGTTGCCGTCCTTGTCGCGCTCGACGAAATCCTCGATCCGCTTTCTGTCCACGGCGGCGCCGTTGATGTGCAGGATGCCGCCCTTGACCTGGATGCGGTCGCCGGGCAGCCCAACCACCCGCTTGATATAGTCGATCTTATTCTCGGGCGGCTTCTTGAACACCACCACGTCGCCCCGCTCGGGCGTGCGCTCGAAGATGCGCCCGCCGCCCGGCCCGATGCCGAACGGCATGGAATAGCGGGAATAGCCATAGGCGTATTTGGAGACGAACAGATAATCGCCGATCAACAGGCTGGGGATCATGGACCCGGACGGAATATTGAAGGGCTCGAAGGCCACGGTGCGGACACCGCCGGCGATGAGCATGGCGTAGACGATGGTGCGGATCGTCTCGCCCATTCCGCTGGACTTGCCTTTTGACATGAGAGTTGCCGTTTATCCCATTGAAATTAATTACACCAGCCCCGCAGCTGAGGCATATGGTGTCGTCGAGATCAAGCCAGCCCGCGGGCGCCGTGTCAAGCCGGCAGGGCCTCGATGATCACCACGGCCTGGGCCAGCAATTCCGGCCGACGAAAACGGTGCCCCAGAAGAGGGCCGAGCTGGGCGGCGTCAGCCATCGCCCTC
>JACQAD010000315.1 GCA_016195125.1 Magnetospirillum sp. | reverse complement strand
GAGCGTTCTTGACGCGCCCGGGCATCCCGCCAATATTGGGCAACAGCTGTCTTTAATAAAGGGAACCAATTCCGATGATCACTCGGCATCTCCGCCTGGTGGTGGTCGTTGCCGCCGCGCTTGCGGCCAGCGCCTGCCAGAACACCAAGCCGCCCATGCAGAAGCTGCCCGAGATCAGCTTCGCCAATCTGCGGCCCTTCCAGCTTGATGTGGGGCAATTGGAGATCGTGTCGGAATACGTCTCCCCCGGACGTAGCCCCAATATCGAACATCTGATGCCGGTCTCACCCGAAGGCGCCGCCCAGCGCTGGGCGCAGGACCGCCTGCGGCCGGTGGGCAAGTCCGGCACGGCCCGGGTGGTGATCAAGGACGCCAAGGTCGTCGAGGTGCCCCTGGCCATCGACAAGGGCCTCTCGGGGGCCTTCAAGAAGGAGCAGGAGCTGCGCTACGACGCCGCCCTGGACGTGGCCGTGCAGATTCTCGACCAGCGCCACATGGTGGTGGGCGAGACTGTGGCACGGGCCACCCGCTCGCGCACCGTGCCCGAGGGACTGACCCTCAACGAACGCGACCGCGTCCTTTACGACATCAGCGAAAGCCTCGCCAAGGATATCGACCAGCAGATGGCCCAGCTGATTGGGAACTATCTCGGCCGCTGGGTGCGGTAGGAGCCAATTGAATCGGGTCGAAGCTGATTCCGGGCTTGACGGCTCGGCTTCGCCACCGTAAAAACGCGGCTTCCTCCGGGTTGCCCCGCATTCATTGCCGAGGGCGGAACCGGCGAACGAATTTGAAGTGAGGATTTTCCATATGGCTCGTCGCTGCGCCATCACCGGCAAGGGCGTTCTGACTGGCAACAATGTCAGCCACGCCAACAACCGCACCCGTCGTCGGTTCCTGCCCAACCTTCAGGACGCTTCGCTCCTGTCGGATGCGCTGGGTCACCCGGTGCGCCTGCGGATCTCGACCAATGGTCTGAAGACCATCGAGCACAATGGCGGCATCGACTCCTATCTGATGTCCATCGCCAACACCAAGCTGAGTGCCGAGGCCCGCCGCCTGAAGAAGCGGATCGAGCGCGCCATGGCCAGCAAGGGCCTCGCCGCGGCCTAAGCCTGCTGGTGAGAGAATTCAAAAGGGTCCGTGGGCAGCCACGGGCCCTTTTGGTGTTCTTGTGACCCTGGTGATGAAATCCGCTTTGCCCGGTTCGTTTCCGGCGGGCAAAACGCAAAAGCCCCTCCCGGTGTCCCGGAAGGGGCTTTCTCGTGGCAGGCACGTCGCTACTTGGTGGTGCCGATCCCGGCCGGAGCGCGGGTGGTCGAGTAGACGCCACGCTGATCGGGGATGGGCTTGAACTTGTCCGAGATGCCCAGAACCGTCTCGGCGCCGCCCAGATAGAGGAAGCCGTCATCGGGCATCACCCGGCTCATGTTTTCGAGCACGCGGGTCTTGGTGGGCTGGTCGAAATAGATCAGGACGTTGCGGCAGAATACCACGTCGAACTGACCCAGCGGCTTCAGGTCGTGGAGCAGGTTGTACTCGCGGAACTGGACCATGCCGCGGATGGCGGGGTCGATCTGCCACATCTCGGCGGTCTTCTTGAAATACTTGACCAGCAGCTGGATGGGCAGGCCGCGTTGGACTTCGAACTGGGAATAGAGGCCGGCCTTGGCCTTCTCCAGCATCTCGGTGGAGATGTCGGTTCCCAGAATCTCGATCTTCCAACCGGCCAGCTTGGCGCCTTCTTCCTTCAGCACCATGGCCAGGGTATAGGCCTCCTGACCGGACGACGAGGCCGCCGACCAGACGCGGAAGGACTTCTTGGCGGCGCGGGTGGCCAGCAGATGGGGCAGGACGACCGACTTGAACTGGTCGAAGGGCTTGATGTCGCGGAAGAAGAACGACTCGTTGGTCGTCATGGCTTCGGTGACTTCGCGCAGCAGATCCTCGCCGGCGGTCCGAAGACCGGAGACCAGATCCTCCAACCCCTTCATGCCGCGCTTGCGCGCCACCGGGGTCAGTCGGCTTTCCAGCAGATAGGCCTTGTCGCGCGTGATGATCAGACCGGAGCGGTCCTTGAGCATTTTGGCGACGAAATCGAAATCTTCGGGCCGCATGGGTTTAGCGCCTCGCCGCCAGTTTCATGATCCACGGAGCAATTTCCGGCAGTGGCAGGACGGCCGAGCAAATGCCCGCCGTCGCCGCTGCCCCCGGCATGCCCCACACAACCGATGTCGCTTCGTCCTGGGCGATCACGGTACCGCCGGACGCCACCACCGCCTGTCCGCCCTTCATGCCGTCGGCGCCCATGCCGGTCAGGATGCAGGTCAGCACCCGCTTGCCATAGGCGGCCGCGATGGACCGCAGCATGGGATCGACGGCGGGGCGGCAGAAGTTTTCAGGAGGGTTCTTGTTCAGTCGCAGCACTTTATCCGTACCCTTGGTTTCGACCACCATATGGAAGTCGCCGGGCGCGATATAGACCCGGCCGCTGGTGATGACCTCGCCATCCTGCCCCGCGCGGGCATCCCAGCCGGAAATGCGGCTGATATGCTCGGCCAGGATGGTGGTGAAGGTGGCGGGCATGTGCTGGGTGATGAGAATGGGCTGACGAACCGTACCGGCCTTCATGGTGCCCAGCACCGAGAACAGCGCCTGGGGGCCGCCGGTGGACGAGCCGATGGTGATGATATCGGGAGGCTCGGGCGTGTTGGAGCGCAGTTGCGGCGGTCCCGGCGGATGGATCGGAACGACGGTCCGCGTGGTAGGGGGCAGCGGCCGGGTGGCGGGCGGTCCGCCGGGCCGGGCCGGGCGGGCGGCCCCGCCCTTGCGGGCCTGGCCCAGGGCGCGGATCTTGCCGACCAGTTCGGCCTTGAAATCGGCGCCACCGGCCAGATCGCGGGTTGAGGTCGGCTTGGGGATATAGTCGGCGGCACCCATTTCCATGGCGCGCAGCGATACATCGGCGCCTTTCAGGGTCAGGGTCGACTGCATGATGACCTTGAGGCCGGGGTCGATCTTCAACAGCTTGGGCAGAGCGGTAAGGCCGTCCATGACCGGCATCTCGATGTCGAGAATGACCACATCGATCTCGTTGCGCTCGAGCGAGGCCAAGGCCATCTGGCCGTTGCCCACCGAGGCGACCACCGAAATTCCCGGCTCGCCTTCCAGGATGCGGGTGACGAGACCGCGCACCACGGCGGAATCGTCCACCAGCATGACTCGGATGGAGTCAGCGGCGGCGGCCGGGCTTGAGGGGTCGAGGACCATGGGCGGGTTACCGATCAGACAAAACTTGTGACTACAGCAATCCGACTTGCGAGAATTTCGCCTGAAGGATTTCGCTGTCGAAGGGCTTCATGATGTACTCATTGGCGCCCGCCGTGATGGCTTCCTGGATATGCTCGATATCATTCTCGGTGGTGCAGAACACCACGATGGGATGATCGCCGCCGGGAAGTTTGCGCATCTCGCGCAGGAAGTCGATGCCGTTCATCACCGGCATGTTCCAGTCAAGCAGCACCGCATCGGGCATGGCCCGCTTGCAGGCTTCCAGGGCCGCGGAGCCGTCCTCGGCCTCCTCGGTCTTGAAGCTCAACTCGTGCAATATCTTCTTGGCCACCATCCGGATGACCTTAGAATCGTCGACGATCAGACAGGACTTCATGCCCAAGCTTGCCTCCGGTGGAGGGGTGGATCACATCCGGTTTCGGACTTCCACCCCTTCGATGGTTCCTTACCCCATGCCTATACTATTCGTTACGCGTGAAATCCAGCAGCTTGCCCACATCAAGCACTACCAGCAGCTTATCTTCAAGCCGATAGATGCCGATGGAGAACTCGCGCCAATGGGGATCCAGCGTCGGGGGATTGCGTTCGAACTTGGCCGCCGGCAGCGAGAGAACCTCGCCAACCTGATCGACCATCAGGGAATAGAGTTCACCGCCCATATCGACGACGACGCTCATGCCCTTCTTGTCTTCGGCCCGCTTCTTCAGACCCAGGCGCAGGCGCACGTCGATGGCGGTGACGATGCGGCCACGCAGGTTCAGG
>JACQAD010000314.1 GCA_016195125.1 Magnetospirillum sp. | reverse complement strand
CGGCATCGCCTCCGGCCTCGGTTATGCCCTGTGGTATGTGGCGGTGAGGGGACTTCCCGCCACCCATGCGGCCACCATCCAACTCAGCGTTCCGGTAATCACCGCCGCCGCCGGTGCTCTGTTGTTGGGTGAAAGCATCACCCTGCGGCTGCTGGGAGCCTCGGCGGCGGTATTGGGCGGCATCGCCCTGGTCGTCCTCGGCAAGCGTTAGAGTATCGGTGTTGGCGGCGCGTTTTCGGATCGGCAAGGACGCTAGAAGAACGACTCGCCGCCGGGAGTGGCCAGGGCAGGAATGACCGGGCAGGATTTGCCCAGCCGGTCTTTTTTGCCGGGTTCGCAGCTATCGGATTGGGCCGCCGGCAGTGCGGCCTGCTGGTCTTCGGCCTGGGGCGATTCCTGGGCGGCGATCAGGGACGGGGCGGCAGGCCTGGCCGGAGCGGTTTTGCCATCGCCATCCTTGGCGGCCCCCTGATCCTGCTGGTCGCGCAGCGCCATCATCCGCTTTTCCACCTCTTCCTTGATCTTCTGTTCCAGCACTTGGCGGATGGCGTCCGAGACCTTGCCGAGATCGCCCTCGGTCAATCCCATCTCGGACATGACCTTGCGGCGCAATTCCTCCTTGAGCTTCTCGATGCGGGTGTCGCGGGCCCAATTGCTGAAGCCTTTGGAGCGGATGGACGCCATGTCGGAATCCCGCGCGGCCTGGCTTGCTTCGGCCCGTTGCGCCGCGGCCAGGGCATCATCGAAAGGCCCCTTGGCGGAAGTGCCGCCAACAGGCATGGTAGGCGAGGCCTGCCGAAGCGCGGCCGCATTGGTGGGATCGATCATGGTCGAGCCTTGCTGTTGTCGTTCGCGGGTAGAGACGCAAGGGCCGGGCCAGTCCTCTTAGGAGAGAAGTATGCGTGCGGTGATGGTGATTGCCCTTCTGCTGGCAAGCGTGTGTCCGGGTCTGGTTCAGGCCCAGCAGGCCGCTCCGGCCCCGGCTCCGGCCAATCCGCCCCAGTTGAACGGCGCTGAATTGTCCTATGACACTGCGGTGCTGCAGGGCCTGGACAAGGTCACGGCGCGGGTGGTCAACGTCGAGGCGCCGGTTGGCGCGCCGGTCCATTTCGGCTCGCTGGAAATCATCGTGCGGGCCTGCAAGAAGCGCCGGCCCGAGGATCAGCCGGAAAGCGCCGCCTTCCTTGACATCTGGGAGTTGCGCCCGGGCCAGCCGGCGGCGGGGCTGTTCCGGGGCTGGATGTTCGCCTCCAGCCCGGCGCTGTCGGCCATGGAGCATCCGGTCTACGATCTGTGGGTGTTGGATTGCCGGGGCAAGGTCCGCTAGCGTCGCGCCCCAAACGCCGCATGGGGACGTCCTGGGGATAAGCAGGCCACCGCCACACTAGGTCGTCAGGGCCAGTTCCCAGGGCGTATCGGGCGAGCGGTCGAACGCGGCCTGTTCGTCCAGGGCCTCGGACAGCAGGCGCTGGTACTCGATCCTGGGAATCTCCACGGCTCCGAACTGCTTCAAATGATCGGTGACGAACTGGGTGTCCAGCAGGCGGTAGCCGGCGTGACGCAGCCGCGCCACCAGATGAACCAGCACCACCTTGGAGGCGTTGGTCCGGCGCGAGAACATACTTTCGCCGAAGAACGCCGCTCCCAGGCTCAGGCCGTACAATCCCCCCACCAGTTCGCCGTTCTGCCAGGCCTCCACCGAATGGGCGAGGCCGAAGCGGAACAGTTCGACGAACAGCGTGATGATCTCCTCGTTGATCCAGGTGTCGGGGCGGTCGCTGGTCGCCTCGCCACAGGCCCGCATGACCGCCTCGAAGGCGGTGTCGCAGCGAATCTCGAATCCGCCCTGGCGCAGAACCTTCCTCAGGCTGTGGGGAATGTGAAAGGCGTCCAGCGGCAGGATGCCGCGCTGATCGGGGTCGATCCAATACAGGCGGCTGTCATCGCGCGAGCGCGCCATCGGGAAGATTCCCGAGGCATAGGCACGCAAGAGAAGGTCCGAGGTCAGAGGCCGCATGATCCGCCATCCTTGATGATCTCACGCTACTCCATCATCGGATGAGGCGCGACCGCAAACATCCACGGGCTTCTTGCCGGCGACGGCGTGTGCCCATATAATGGGCTTTCGCGGCAATAGCGCAAAATATGTGCATACCGAGGGAATGATGAAGGCGGAACGCCTGCACTGGGACTTCTGGAGCGAGCCGACGGCATCGCCCTGATCGTCGATTACTCGCGTCACCATTTCGAGCGCGAGGAGCGGATGCTGGCCGCTGCCGGCTATCCCCATCTCGATCATCACCGGGCCCGCCATCAAAGTTTCTGCGACTACGTCGCTCATGCCGTCGAGGTCGAAGGTGCCATCGACCATGGGGCGTTGCTGTCCTATCTGGTGGATTGGTGGGTGGGCCACATCGCCGCCGAGGACAAGCTCTACCGCTCTTCCCTGACCGGCAAGGAGGCCATGATCGCCAAGGCGTTCCAGAGTGATGATGAGCTCGATCGGGGGGCGGCATGAGGGGCGCCTTCAATCCGATCCTGGCGGTGGACAGCTACAAGGCCAGCCACAAATGGCAATACCCGCCGGGAACGGAGTTCGTATCTTCCTATGTGGAGGCCCGCGCCGATAACAGCGGTCTGGCCCTGCCGGGAACCCTGTTCTTCGGGCTGCAGGCCTTCCTGCGCGTCCTTGCCGACAGCCCGGTCGGCGATGCCGGCATCGCCCGCGCGGCCAGCCTGTTCGCCGCCCATGGCGTGCCGTTCCACGAAGAGGGGTGGCGCCATATCCTGAAAGCCCATGGCGGCCGTCTGCCGGTGGAGATCCGCGCCGTGCCCGAAGGCACGCTGGTGCCGTTCTCCAATGCGGTGATCCAACTGGTCAATACCGATCCGGCGGCATACTGGCTGACCTCCTATCTGGAGACGGCGCTGCAGCGGGCCGTGTGGTACCCGTCCACGGTGGCGACCATCTCCTGGGCGGTGAAGCGCATCTTGCGGGAATTCTGGGAACAGACCTCGGATGCGCCGGTGGAAAGCCTGGATTTCAAGCTCCACGATTTCGGAGCCCGTGGCGCCTCGTCGGGGGAAAGCGCCGCCCTGGGGGGGATGGCCCATCTGGTCAATTTCAAGGGCACCGACACGGTGGAAGCCCTGTTGGCCGCCGAGGAATTCTATGGCGAGGCCATGGCCGGCTTCTCCATTCCGGCGGCGGAACATTCCACCATCACCAGTTGGGGCAGGGATGGCGAGGCCGAGGCCTACGCCAATATGCTGACCCAATTCGGCGGGCCGGGGCGGCTGGTGGCGGTGGTGTCGGATTCCTACGACGTCTTCAACGCCGTCGAGCGCCTGTGGGGCGGAACTCTCCGCCAGCAGGTTCTGGATATGGGCGGCACCCTGGTGATCCGCCCAGATTCCGGCGATCCGGTGGAGGTGGTGGCCGAGGTGCTGCGTCTGGCGGCCAAGGGCTTCGGCACCGAACGCAATGCCAAGGGCTATCACGTCCTTAATCCGGCGGTGCGGGTGATCCAGGGCGACGGCGTCAATCCCGTCTCCATCCGTGCCGTGCTGTCGCGCCTGCAAGACGACGGCTTCGCCATCGACAACATCGCCTTCGGGATGGGCGGCGGCCTGCTGCAGAAGGTGGACCGCGATACCTTCTCGTGGGCCATGAAAGCCTCGGCCATCTCGGTGGAGGGCGACTGGCGCGATGTCTACAAGGAGCCGGTCACCGACAGCGGCAAGGGTTCCAAGCGCGGCCGCCTCGCCCTTGAAGGCGACGGCAAGGGGGGGATGCGGACGGTGCCCGTGGATCAGTGCCCGCCCGGCGCCGATCTGCTGCGGCCGGTCTTCAAGGACGGCAAGCTGCTGGTCGAGGATGATTTCCCCCAGGTGCGCGACCGCGCCGCCCAGGCCCTATTTCGGTAGGTAAAAGCGGCCGGTCACCCCCAGCCGGGCCACTTTGTACGAGCGATCCAATTCATCGAAGACGTCATCGCGGAAGTTGACGAAGCGCAATGGCGCCGCCTGCGCGCCCTGGGCCTCGTCGGGATAGTGCTCGCGTCTTGTGGATATCTGGGCCACCGCGATCTCGTGGCGGGCCAGCATGCCGGTCAGGGTGTCGGCGGGCAACCGGCCGGTGGCGGTGGCCTGGACGACGGCATAGCCATCCACCCCCAGGGGCTTGCCCGCCCGCAGGCACAGCAGATGGGATTCGCAAAGCGCCGGCCCCGGCACTTGCCGCAGCCAGTCGATATCCGCCTGGAACAGCGTTTCGCGCTCGGCCAGTTCGCCGCCGGCCAGATCGACGGCCATGCGTCCCAGGGCGATGGGGCTGTGGATGATCGGGCCGGCATTGAAGAGGATGGCCAGGGCGGCCAGGGCGGCGCCGTTGCCGCCGGTCTGGCGGCGCAGCCAGGCGACGGCCAGCCCGCCGGTCATGGCGCAGGCGATCATGGTGTCGAAGAAGACGTTGGTGTCGACGCCGGCTCCGGGGGAAAAGGCCAGGGCGATGGCCAGGCTGCCGACCAGATAGGCGCCGACCATGCCGCCGATCGGAGTCTCGCGGCGCAGGGCCAGGAACAGGCAGGAGGCCATCACTGGCGCCTGGAGGCTGTCCAGCACCTCGATGCTGAGCAGCACGCCGCGCGCCGCGTCATACAGGCGCGACGCCGTCAGGTTCTGATAGAAGGGTGCGCCGAAGCGCCATTGGATCACGGCCAGAGCGAGGGCGAGAAGCGCGATGCCGGTGCCGAGGTAGACGGCCCGCCCGCGGGCGCTGCCCCGCCACAGCACATGCGCGCTCACCACCAGCGGCAGGCAGAGCACATTGTGCTTGCAGAGCAATCCGCAGGCGAACAGCAGGGCCACCAGCGCCATGCGCCCGCTTCTGTCTCCGGCGGTGACATAGGTGGCGAATCCCGCCAGGACGAAGCCCTGGGCCAGTAATTGGGGGTCGTTGCTGCCCACGTAATCGGTCGCCAGCCCGGACAGCAAGGCCAGGATCGTCAATCCAGCCAAGATGGAATCGGGGCGCCGGCCCCCACCGGCGCGAACCGCCACCGCCACCGAGAGCGAAATGACCGAGACCGCCAGCAACGACAACAGCCGCCCGGCCAGTACGACGTCGCCGACCAGCTTGCCCAGCAGACCGACGATGTAGAAGGACAGCGGCGGGTAATTATTGATGAAGTAGGGGGTTTCAGCCGAATAGAGCGAGGCGCCGGTCATGGCCCGTATTTGCTGATAGGCGTTCCAGCCTTCGTTGTAGTCGATCTCGGTGATGGTGCCGACCCGCAGGCAGGGATAGGCGAACATGGCAATGGCCAGCAGGCCCAGCAGGCCGACGG
>JACQAD010000313.1 GCA_016195125.1 Magnetospirillum sp. | reverse complement strand
TACATGCCGTCCAGAGGTAGAATAGGCCCGGGCCGCGACGCGACCGTGCGGTTGTCATGGGCAAGGGTGGCGCGCTTTTCCTTCATGATGCGGAAGGGTGGGGGCGGGCCGGCGGGAAGGCCAAGGGCCTGGGTGATCTCGGTCCACAGACGCTCGGCGATGACGTCGTTCTCTTGATCCACCATGCCGTCGGCCGCCGAGACGGTCACCGAGAGAACGTCTTCACGGCGGAACAGCCAATGGCCGGCGGCGTTGACCAATCCGAGGAAATGACCGCCATGGGGAAATTCCACCGCCTGGGGGCAGCGGAAATGGGCGTTGACGATGGGCCGTGTCGGCATAGGGGGGGCAAGGCCGGGTAGCAGCTGGGCGATCACCCAGGGCGGCAGCGCCAGGATGACCCGATCTTCAGGCGACAGGCTCACGGTCGATTCGTCGAAGAGCAAGGCTCCGCTTTGCACCGCCTTGAGGCGGCGGCGGAAATGGGTTTCCGCGCCGAACATGCCCAGGGTCGCCAGGGCCGGCGCCACCAGGGCGGCCGACAATCCGCCAGGGAAGGTCCACGGGACCAGGGCTTCAGGACCGCCCAGCAGGGCCTTGCGCATGGTCCAGGCGAACATGCGGGCCGACGCCTCGGACGGCGCAGTGTTCATGATGGCTTCGCACATGGGCAGCCACAGGCGGACGAAGGAGGGGGTCTGGCCCAGGCGGCTGGCCACGGTCTCGCTGCGTCCGGTCCAGGGCAGACCGAGCGCCTTGAGGATTTCGCCCAATCCGGCCGGCAAGCGCTGGCGGCTGACCATCCAGCGCTTGCCGGTGTTCAGGTCGATGAAGGGAAAGGCCGGTTCCTGCGCCACCATGGCCTCGATGCCGCCGGTGGCACGGGCATAGGCCAGGGCGGTGCGGTTGGCGCCCAGGACCAGATGGCTGCCATTGTCGATGACCCGGCCGAGGCGTTCATCCAGGAAGGAACGGCAGCGCCCGCCGGCATGACCGGCGGCCTCGTGGATGACGACCTTGGTTCCGGTCTTGGCGGCGGCGATGGCGGCGGCCAGCCAGGCCAGTCCAGCTCCGACCACATGCAGGGTTCCGTTATGGGGGCTGCTCATGGCGACAAGGTCACCTCATCAATCCGCGATAAAGGCCGCGAATGAAGATCCCGGCATAATCGAGGGAGGTCAGCGCGACCCGCTCGGCCAGCGGGTCACCTTTACGCAGTCGCGCCGACAGCTTTTCGGCCACGCCGATGGTAATGGCGGTCTGCAGGCGCAGACGCAGATCATGGACCTGGGGTGTCAGTGGCCGGGCCAGTTGGATAAGCCCGTCGGTGGCGTCGAGCATCTGATCCAAAATGACGCGCAACCCGGCGGGGCTGGACGACTCGGTCAGCACCTGGGTGGTCAGGCCCTGGGCCTGCAGCCAGTCGCGGGGCAGATAGACCCGCTTCAACTGCTCGAAATCCTTGGCGCAATCCTGCAGGTGGTTCAGCACCTGCAGCGCGGCGCACAAGGCGTCGGAGGCGGCAAAGGTATCATGGGACTCCCCATGGAGATCCAGCAGGAAGCGGCCGACCGGCGCCGCCGAATACCGGCAATAGGCCATCAGATCGGCCCAATCCTCGCAATAGTCACGGACAGCGTCGCGGCGGAAGGCATGAAGCAGCTGCGAGGCATGCTCGATCAGCGACGGATCACCCGACACCGCCGCCCGGTAGGTTTCGGCCAGATGCAGGGCGGGGCCGGTCTCGTTGCCGTGCAGGGCGTGATCCAGGGCATCCAGGCCCGCCACCTTCTCCTCGGCCGACAGGGTCGCGGAATCGGCGATATCGTCGGCGTGCCGGGCGAAATGGTAATAGGCCATGATTTTGGCGCGCTTGGCGGCGGGCAGCAGCAACGACGCCACCGGGAAATTCTCCTGGGTCGCGGTCTTGCTGGCGGCGGGGAGGGGGGCAGCGGCGCGGGACAAGGAGAGGCCTTCCAATTTGGAGCCGGGAGCGGGAAGGGCTATATATGCCATGCCCATCAGGGGGCATCCAGTTCAAACGAGGGGCCATGCCCGCGCCAGCGCTTACCCACGCCGCCCGTCTGGTTCGTGATTTTGATCGCGAACGCTTCGTTACCGCCCTGTTCGCTCCGGCCGAGCGGCGCGAGGCCTTGATGGTGCTCTACGCCTTCAATACCGAGATTGCCAGGGTCCAAGAAAGCGTGCGCGAGCCCATGGCCGGGATGATCCGCCTGCAATGGTGGCGCGACACCCTGATTGCCGGGGCAGAGGGCGCCCTTCTGGACCATCATCCCGTGGCCCGGCCGCTGGGGGAGTTAATTCGCAGCCACGACCTTGGCCTGGATCTCTTCGAAGATTTGATCTCCAGCCGCGAGGCCGACCTGGAGGGAGGGCAGCCCTCCGACATGGACGCATTATGCCGCTACGCCGAGCGGAGTTCGGCGGCCCTGAGCCAATTGGCGGCAAGGATCTTGGGGGCGGAGCAGGGATGGGACGCGTTTCACCCCACCATCACACGGCGGCGGTCACGCCCCGTAAGGCTATTTTTCGCCCATCTTCTAGGGCAATACTAGTCTAATTGCCTTATCGGAATGAACTTATTGCGTTGTCAAAATATTAAAGTTGCCTTAATGCAATGATGTCGGCTGTTCTCACTGCATTGGACAATATAGTATGAATGATAGTCCTGATCTACAAGATCATGCGGCTACATGATTTTGCGACGTGGCCCGGCCATCAAGGCCGTATCGCCGCCAGCGGCAGCGGTATTAACCGATAGACAGCGCTCGACACCATAGCGGATCAGGGTATTCGGGCCGCCCGCCTTGGCTCCGGTGCCCGACAGGCCCAGCCCGCCGAAGGGTTGTGAGCCGACGACGGCACCGATCATGGAGCGGTTGACATAGATATTGCCGATGCGGGCGCGGGCCACCACTTGGGCGATGGTGGCGTCGATACGAGAGTGAATGCCCAGGGTCAGGCCGTAGGCGGTGGCGGCAATGGACTCCAAAACCTGTTCCAGATGGCCGGATTCCCACGGGATGACGTGAAGGATTGGCCCGAAGATTTCCGTTTTCAAAGCCGATATATCCGCCAGTTCATGCACCATGGGGGCGAAGAATGTCCCGGCCAGACAGGATTCTGGATATATCGCCTGGGCCACATTGCGGCCCATATGGCGCAACATGCCGCCATGGGCCAGCAATCGCTGGCGGGCGGCCTCGTCAATCACCGGCCCCACATCGGTCGCCAGAAATCCCGGATCACCCATGGTGATCTCCCGGACGGCCCCGGCCAGCAAAGGCTCGATCCGGGTCCAGGCCTCACGCTGAATGAAGACCATGCGCAGGGCCGAACAGCGCTGGCCGGCCGAACGGAAGGCGCTTTCCAGGCAATCGGCCACCACTTGCTCGGCCAGGGCCGAGGAATCGACGATCATGGCATTGAGGCCACCCGTCTCGGCGATGATGGGGATCATCGCGCCATCGCTCTCGGCCCGCAGCCGGTTGATGTGCCGGGCGGTGGTGGTGGAACCGGTAAAGGCGATTCCGTCCACCTGCGGTGAGCCGGCCAGGGCTTCCCCCAGGCTGGGGCCGCCGATCAACAGTTGCAGGACGTCGCCGGGCACTCCGGCCCGATGCAGCAATCGGACGGCCTGCGCCGCCATCAGCGGAGTTTGGGGCGCTGGTTTGGCGACCACCGTATTGCCGGCCGCCAGGGCAGCGGCAATCTGGCCGATGAAGATCGCCAAGGGGAAGTTCCAGGGCGAGATGCAGGCAAAGACCCCGCGTCCCCCCATGATCAGGTCATTGGTTTCGCCCACCGGGCCGGGCAGGCGTTGGGGGGATTCGAAGGATTGACGCGCCTGAGTGGCGTAATAGCGCAGGAAATCGACGGCCTCGCGCACTTCCGCCAGGGCGTCTGGAATGGTTTTTCCTGCCTCGCGGATGGCCAAGGCCATCAGGGCGGCCCGCTCTTCCTCCATGAGCTCGGCAGCCCGCTCCAGAATGACGGCACGGGCCGCGCCCGCCTGTTCATCCCAGGCGGCGAAGGACTGGCGGGCCAGGGCCAGGGCTTGGGCCAAATGGGCGGACGTGGCTTCGCAGGCCTCGCCAATGGTGCGGCGGTGGTCGGCGGGATCCAGGCGGGGAGCCCAGATTCCGTCGCCCCGTTCCTCGCCACCGACCAAGGGGGCGGCTCGCACCGGCAGGCTGACCGCCGCCAGGGCCTGGTCCAGCTCCGTCAACCGCACGGATGACGTCAGGTCGAGTCCGGCCGAATTGCGCCGCTGCGGCGCGAACAGGTCTGAAGGCAGGGCGACAAGCGCCGGTGTCACCCGACCCAGGGCTTCCAATGGATCGGCGGCGACCACATGGGCAGGTATCTCCTCGTCGGCCAGGCGGCTGACGAAGGAGGAATTGGCGCCGTTTTCCAACAGCCTTCGCACCAGATAAGGCAGCAATTCCTGGTAGGAGCCCACCGGGGCATAGGTCCGGCAGAATGCGTCCGGCACGATCTGGGCATAGAGATCCTCGCCCATGCCGTGGAGGCGCTGGAATTCCCAGTCCCGTCGCGTTCCGGCCATCTCCAGGATGGCGGCCACCGTGTGGGCATTGTGAGTGGCGAACTGGGGATAGAACCGATCGGGATGGGCCAGGAGATCGGCGGCACAGGCCAGATAGGAGACGTCAGTGGCCTCCTTGGTGGTGAAGACGGGAAAGCCGGGCAGGCCACGCTCCTGGGCCCGCTTGACCTCGCCGTCCCAATAAGCCCCCTTGACCAGCCGGATCATCAGCCGGGTCCGGTGGGTGAGCGCCAACTCGCTCGCCCAGGCGATCAGAGGGCGTGCCCGCTTCTGATAGGCTTGCACCGCCAGCCCAAAGCCATCCCAGCCCGCCAGCCCGTCATCGGCCAACACCGCCTCCATGACGTCGAGACTGAGCTCCAGGCGATCGGCCTCCTCGGCGTCGATGGTCAACCCGATATTGGCGGCGCGGGCTTGCCGGGCCAGCTCTTGCAGACGGGGCACCAGTTCGGACAGCACGCGCCGACGCTGGGCCATTTCGAAACGGGGGTGGAGGGCTGATAATTTGATGGAAATGCCGGGCCCCGCCACCGGCCCGATTCCTTGGGAATGGCGCCCCAGGGCATCGATGGCGGCCGCATAAGCATGAACGTAGTTGAGAGCCACATCGTCGCTGCGCGCCGCCTCTCCCAGCATGTCGAAGGAGTGCCGATAGCCCTTGGCCTCCCATCTGGCGGTATGTCCCAGGGCCTCGGCGATGGTGCGGCCCATGACGAATTGGCGCCCCAACAGGGCCATGGCCCGCTTGAGCGCCTCGCGCAGCACCGTCTCTCCCAACCGGCCGGCCAGCCGGGACAACGCGGCGATGGGGCTGGACTCGTCAAGGTGAAGCAGCCTTTCTCCGAGCATCAGAGCCCAGGTGGAGGCATTGACGAAGACCGAGGGCGAATGGCCCACATGCTCGTCCCAATGGGCGGAGCCGATCTTGTCGCGGATCAGCAGGTCGGCGGTGGCGTCGTCGGGGATGCGGAGCAGGGCCTCGGCCAGGCACATCAGCACCACGCCTTCGCGGGTGGACAGACGATATTCGGCCAGAAAGCCATCAATCCCACTGGCGCGCCGCGATAGCCGCGCACCCTCGACCAATGCCACCGCATGGGCCACCACACGGCGCCGCGCCTCGTCCTCGAGCGGGATGGCGGCGGCCAACCCGGCGACGATCGAGCTTTCGTCCTGAATATGGGCCTGATGGATGGCAAAGCGGGCGGGAGAGAGGGGGGACGGCGGCGAAGAGAAGATCATGACGGCCCCTTCCGCGCTCCCGGCGACCGTCTAAAGGTCGCCGCGGGTGGTAAATCCGGCCAGCATGTAGGCCGGGCACCAGCCCAATGCCGCCGAGACGATGGGAACCATGCCCACCCAGCCCCAAGGGCCGATGACGTTGACCATGGCCAGGGTGATGGGAATCAGTCCCAGGATCAAGCGCAGCAGGCGGTCCTTGCTGCCGAGATTGGCATTCATGCGGTCTCGACTTGGCATCATACGGTCTCGACGTGGCAGGACAGGTTCAACTCGCCGGCGGTATTGGCGACGGTGTTGAGGCAGGCTTCGGTGCGTGCCGGGATGGATACGGAAAAGCGGGTGACATAGACCCCTTGCTCGGGCACACGCTGGGCATCCATGCGTACGATATTGGCCTGGAACTGCCCGAACACCTCGGACAGGCGGGCCACCAGACCGGGGCGATCGCCGCCGCTGACCACTACGCGGTGAGTAATTCTGCCGGCCGGACCATGGGCGGCTTCCAGTTCGAAGGGGCTCACCGCGATGGTGGCGCCGGTCAGGACGGGAAGGGCGCGAAGATCGGCCTGGATTTCCTCGGCACTCACCTGGGGGGGGAGGTCGCAGATCGAGGTGAACTCGGCGCCGCTGCCCAGCATGGCGAAGCTGGTATCCCCCAGATTGACCCCGAGATCGAAAAGACTGCCGGTAATGGCCGCCACCAGACCGGTACGATCGGGGCAGAACACGGAAACAAGCACGGTGGTCATGGCTGCCTCTTCACTGGGGCGGATGCGATGGTTCATCATGCGTCAGGTTCGGGGATTTGTTAACCCCGAGACATGCGGGTATACTCCGCCGCCAGAACGGAAGGGGTGGCCATGCGGGCCTGGGTTTTGGCGGGATTAGGAATGGTGATCGGCGCGGCCGGGCTGTTGGCCTGGCCCAAGGCGCGGCCCATCGATCCGACCAATGCCCGGCAGGTGGAGCAGGGACGCCTCTTATATGCCCAGCATTGCGCCTCCTGCCACGGCACCGATCTGGCGGGAGAGGCCGATTGGCAGACCCGTAAGCCCAGCGG
>JACQAD010000302.1 GCA_016195125.1 Magnetospirillum sp. | reverse complement strand
CACCACCATCACGTCGACGGGATCACCGTCGGCGGACAGGGTGTGCGGCACGAAGCCGTAATTGACCGGGTAGTACATGGCGGTATTGAGGAAGCGGTCCACATACATGGCGCCCGATTCCTTGCAAATCTCGTATTTCACCGGGTCGCCGCGCAGCGGAATCTCGATGATGACGTTGACGTCGCGGGGCGGGTTCTTGCCGATGGGGATCTTCTTGAGGTCCATTTCTGCTTTGTATCCCTTAGAGAGAGGAAAGGGCGTTCTCGGGCGCCACGGGGGCATAACCGAGATCCCGAGCCACGGCGGCATGGGTGACGTTGCCGTGGTGTACATTGAGGCCGGCGCGGAAATGCGCGTCCTCGGTCAGCGCGCGCCCCAGGCCCTTGTCGGCCAGAGCCAGCACGAAGGGGAGCGTGGCGTTGTTGAGAGCGAAGGCCGAGGTGCGCGCCACCGCCCCCGGCATGTTGGTGACGCAGTAATGTACCACACCCTCGTCCACGAAGGTGGGTGCCGCGTGAGTGGTCGGGCGCGAGGTGGCGAAACAGCCGCCCTGGTCGATGGCCACGTCAACCACCACCGAGCCCTTGCGCATGGCGGCGATCAGATCGCGGCCGACCAGACGCGGCGCGGCGGCGCCGGGCACCAGCACGGCGCCGATCAGCAGATCGGCCTCCAGCACGTGGTGCTCGATATTGTCCATGGTGGCATAGGCGGTCTCGACGGTGTTGAGCAGCAATTCGTCGATCTGGGCCAGACGCGCCAGCGAGCGGTCGAGGACCACCACGCGGGCGCCCAGCCCCACCGCCATACGGGTGGCATTGCCGCCGACCACGCCGCCGCCCAGAACCACCACCTTGGCCGGAGCCACTCCCGGCACACCGCCCAGCAGAACCCCCGAGCCGCCCTGTTCCTTTTCCAGGCAATGGGCGCCCACCTGAATGGACATCCGCCCCGCCACCTCGGACATGGGCGCCAGCAGGGGCAGACGCCCGGCCGCGTCGGTCACAGTCTCGTAGGCGATGGCGGTCACCCCGGACTCGACCAGGGCCTTGGTCTGGACCGGATCGGGGGCCAGATGCAGATAGGTGAAGAGAATCTGCCCCTCGCGCAGCAGGGGGAATTCCACCGCCTGCGGCTCCTTGACCTTGACCACCAGATCGGCAAGCGCGAACACCTGGGCGGCATCGGCGGCGATCTCGGCCCCGGCGGCGCGATAGGCGGCGTCGAAGCAGCCGATACCCTCGCCGGCCATGGTTTCCACCAGCACCTGATGGCCGTGATGGACGAGCTCGCGCACCGAGCCGGGCGTCAGCCCGACCCGATATTCATGGCTCTTGATTTCCTTGGGTACGCCGATGCGCATCCCGCCCCACCTTTGGAACGATTCCGAAGCCCGAGAATGAGCCCTAACGCTCCATGTTTCAACCGGGCTTGGACGCAACCCGGCCCTGCTGACGTATCAGCCAGGGTAATAACAGCAAAGCCGGCAGTGTCACCACCGTGGTCAGCAGGAAAAAATCCACCCAGCCGACCATATCGGCCAGCTTGCCGCTGACCGAGGCGAACAAGGTGCGTCCCACCGCCGTCAAGGATGACAGCAGGGCGTATTGGGTGGCGGTATAGGCCAGGTTGCACAGGCCCGAAATATAGGCCACCAGCGCCGAACCGGCCATACCGGCGGTCAAATTCTCGGCGGCAACGCACAGAGCCAGGGCCCAGACGTTATGCCCGGCCATGGCCTGAAGCACATAGAACAGATTGCCCGCCGATTGCAGCACGCCGAAGATCAGCAAGGCCCGCATCATCCCCAACCGCGTCACCAGGGCGCCGCCGATGATGGTGCCGGCGATGGTGGCGCCGAATCCGAAGATCTTGCTGACCCAGGCGATCTCGTCCAGGGCGAAGCCCATCTCGATATACAGGGTGTTGGCCATGGCCCCGGCCATGGCCTCGCCCATTTTATAGCCGATGACGAACAGCAGCACCGCCCACCAGGCCGGCCGCGCCATGAAATCGGCGAAGGGACAGATGACGGCGCCGTACAGCCACGCCGCCACCTTGGCGGTCTGGCCCTGGAGATGGGGCCGGGCCTCCAGGTACTCGGCGGCGCGGCGCTCCCGCTCCATGGTGGCGGCCGAGACCTTGATCTCGGGCTCGGGCCCCAACAGCAGCACCGCCAGCCCGACACCCAGCAGCGCCGCCATGGTGGCATAGGCGGCGAACCAGCCGAAGGCCGACGCCGTCAGCAAGGCTCCGGCTCCCGCCGCCAGCATGGCCAGACGATAGCCGGCCTGCACCGCTCCCGCCCCCGGCCCCTGCTGCCGGTCGTCAAGGATCTCGACGCGATAGGCGTCGATGACGATGTCCTGGCTGGCCGACAGAAACGCCACCAGCACCGCCAGACCGGCGGTCAGCCAGATCTGCCGCACCGGATCGGTGGCACCCAGCGCCAGAATGCCGGCGATGAGCAAGACCTGGATCAGCACCCCCCAACCGCGGCGGCGCCCCAGCACCTTGGTCAGCACCGGCAGCGGCAGGCGGTCGATCAGCGGCGACCACAGGAATTTCAGGGCATAGGGCGTGCCCACCAGGGCGAACACCCCAATGGCGGTACGCGAGATGCCCTCGCTCTTCAGCCAGGCCGACAGGGTGGAAAAGGTCAGCAGCAACGGCAGCCCGCTGGAAAACCCCAGCAGCATCACCATCACCACCCGAGGCTCCAGATAAGCGGCAAAGCCGGAACGCCAGGATTGGCTCATGGGCGGATCAATGGGTTGATGATGGGCACGGCGAACCACAAGATGCTGACGGTAATGCACTCTACCCCTTGACCGCGCCCCCGACAAAGGCTTCATCCTGGGGGCCGCCCAAGGAGAGAGCATGTCCGCCCACCACGACCATGACCATCATCACCACGGCCCTGTCCGTCATGACCGCGCCTTTGCCGTGGGCATCGGGCTCAATCTCGGCTTCGTGGTGCTGGAGGCCTATTGGGGAGTGGCGGCCAAGTCCCTGGCGCTGCTGGCCGATGCCGGCCACAATCTGGGCGACGTCCTGGCCCTGGTGCTGGCCTGGGCGGCGGCGGGGCTGGTGGGGCGCCGGGCCACCTCGCGGCGCACCTACGGCCTGGGGCGGACCACCATCTGGGCCTCGCTGATCAATTCCGTCGTCCTGCTGCTGGCGGTGGGCGGCATCGGCTGGGAAGCCATCGGCCGTTTCGGTCGCCCCGAGACGGTGGAAGGCGGCATCGTCATGGCGGTGGCCGGTCTGGGTATCCTCATCAATACCGGAACCGCCCTGATGTTCATGAAGGGGGCCAAGAGCGACCTCAACCTCAAGGGCGCCTTCCTGCACATGGCCGGCGACGCCGCCGTGTCCCTGGCGGTGGTGGTCGCCGCCCTGGTCATGGGCCTGACCGGCTGGGCCTGGCTCGACCCGGTGCTCAGCCTGGGGATCGCCCTGCTGATCGCCTGGGGCAGCCTGGGCCTGCTGCGCGAATCCGTCGATCTCAGCCTGGATGCGGTACCGGCCGGCATCGACAGCGAGGGGGTGGAAGCTTTCCTGACCGGTCAGTCTGGTGTCACCGCGCTCCACGATTTGCACATCTGGCCGCTGTCCACCAGTCAGGCGGCGCTGACCGTGCATCTGGTCATGCCCGACCCGCCCGAGGACGATTCCTTCCTGCATGATCTCGCCGAGGAGCTGGACCATCACTTCGGCATCGGCCACGCCACCATCCAGCTGGAGCGGGGCGACGGAATCCAGGTCTGCCGTCTTTGCGACGCCCATGGCCGGTGAGTCTTCCTGCCGGACGCCGAAGGGTGTAGGTTGACGCGGTTTTCCCATCGCCTCGGACCCTGATTCTTCATGAACGACAACGACAAGAGCAAGGCCTCGGCCTCCGCCATGTGGGGCGGCCGCT
>JACQAD010000024.1 GCA_016195125.1 Magnetospirillum sp. | reverse complement strand
GTCAAAGACCTTCACCACCCAGGAAACCATCACCAACGCCAAGACCTGCCGCGACTGGCTGGTGACCCGTTTGGGCGAGGCGGCGACGCCCTTCCATTTCGTGGCGCTATCCACCAATACCAAGGCGGTGGCCGAATTCGGCATCGATCCCGCCAACATGTTCCAGTTCTGGGATTGGGTCGGGGGGCGCTATTCCCTGTGGTCGGCCATCGGCCTGTCCATCGCCATGGCGGTGGGCTACGAGGCCTTCGAGCAGTTGCTGGCGGGCGGCCATGCCATGGACGAGCATTTCCGCACCGCGCCGCTGGATTCGAACATGCCGGTGATCCTGGCCCTGCTGGGTGTCTGGAACGGCAACTTCCTGGGTGCCGAGGCCTATGCGGTGCTGCCTTACGATCAGTATCTGCATCGCCTGCCCGCCTATCTGCAGCAACTGGACATGGAGAGCAACGGCAAGGGCACCGCCAAGGATGGGGCCAGGGTCACCTGGGCCACCGGCCAGACCGTCTTCGGCGAGCCCGGTACCAACGGCCAGCACGCCTTCTACCAGCTGATCCATCAGGGCACCCGCCTGATCCCCTGCGACTTCCTGGTGGCCGCCCGCACCCACAATCCCCTGGGCGAGCATCACACCTTGCTGCTGTCCAACGTTCTGGCCCAGGCCGAGGCGCTGATGAAGGGCAAGACCGAGGCGGAAGCCCGCGCCGAGCTGGAGGCCGCCGGCATGAATGCCGACGAGATCGCCTTCCAGCTGCCCCATCGGGTGTTTCCCGGCAACCGGCCCAGCAACATGCTGCTCTATCCCCGTCTCGACCCCTTCACCCTGGGGATGCTGATCGCCTTGTACGAGCACAAGGTCTTTGTCCAGGGCGTGCTGTGGGACGTTTTCAGCTTCGATCAATGGGGCGTTGAACTGGGCAAGGTTCTGGCCAAGGCCATCTTGCCGGAACTGACCTCCTCGGGACCGGTACTGGGCCATGACAGTTCCACCACCGGATTGATCGAGGCGATACGCCAGATGCGTCAGTAACGTCCACGTTATTATTTAGGTCGGCGTCTCGTGGTCTTACCATTGGCGTTTAGCTATTTAAGCTGGCACTTGCTCGTGTGAATGGGTATATGAAACCCGATCCGGGGGCGGATTGGTGTTGGGTGGACGGGCGGATGAGTATGATCGGTAAGCCGGAGACGCCGGCCGAGCGGCGCCGCAAGGGCCCGCGGTTCGGCGCTAATTTCATGACCGTGCTGGAAGTGTCGCGTGATCTGGTCTGTCTGTGCGTGGACGGGCTGGTGGTGGACGTGAACAGCGCCGGCGTGGCCATGCTGGGCGGCGACGGTGACGAGCAGGTGGTGGGGCTGGCCTTCCGCGATCTGGTGGGCGGTGATTACGCCAGCGTCATCGAGGATCTGCTGCACCTCAAGGAAATCGAGGATTCCGCCTTTCCCATCCAGGTGCGGCGCCTGAACGGCATGACCTTCGAGGCCGAGCTGCAGATTCATCCGGCCCGCGAGCTGGGCGAATCCCATGCCGTGGTCACCGTCCGCGACATCAGCCGCCAGGGCCATCTGGCGCGGACCGCCCGCTTCAGCGAAGACCGCTTTCAGGCCCTGGTCGACCGGTCCATGCATCTGGTGCTTTTGTGCCATGGCGGGCGCATCGGTTATATCAATACCACCGGTGTCGGGGTGTTGGGCGGGGTCGATGCCAGTCAATTCAACGGCATCCCGGTCTCGGAGATCTTCGCCGCCGAGTACCGCGAGATCGTCGCCGCCGATCTGGCCGCCCTGCTGGACGAAGGCGGCATCATGCCGGTGCGCCTGGCTCGGCTGGACGGCACCGCCTTCGACGCCCAGATCAAGGCCACCAAGCTGCCCTCCCAGGGTGCCACTCCCGAATACATGATCGAGGCCCGCGACATCACCGCCCATAACCGGGCGGTGGCGGCCCTGCGCCATATGAACGACACCCTGGAGCAGCAGGTGGTGGCCCGCACCCGCGAGCTGGCCGAGGAGCGCTCGCGCGCCGTCGAGGCCCGTTCCTTCGTGGAAAGTCTGCTGGAGGCGGTGCCCAATCCCCTGTGGTGGAAGGACGTGGACGGCCATTATCTCGGCTACAACCGGGCCTTTCGCCAAATGCATCGTATCGGTTCGGTGGATTGGATCGGGCGGACCACCGCCGAGATGGTCAACCCGGGTTTCGCGGCCATTTCCGCCGATGCCGATGCCAAGGCCCTGGCCGGGGAGGGCCAAGTGCAGTTCGAAGCGCGTCTTGCCGCCGCCCAAGGCAACGAGCTGGACGTGGTGGTCAGCAAGACCGTCTGGCACGGCCGCGACGGCAAGGATGAGGGCGTCATCGGGGTGATGCTCGACATCACCGACCGCAAACGTATGGAGGGCGAGCTCCGCCGCCTCGCCACCACCGACGTGCTGACCGGCGTGTTCAACCGCCGCCATTTCATGGAGATGGCGGGAGCCGAGGTCGACCGCGCCCGCCGCCATCAGCGTCCCCTGGTGGCGCTGATGCTCGATATCGACCATTTCAAGCGCGTCAATGACACCTATGGCCATCCGGTTGGCGATATTGCCATCAAGGCCCTGGCCGACACCTGCCTGCAGGAAATCCGCCACGAGGACGTGCTGGGTCGCCTGGGGGGCGAGGAATTCGCCATCGCGCTGACCGAAACCGATCTGGACGGCGCCCTGCTGGTGGCCGGCCGCCTGAGGCTGGCGGTGGCCGCCATCCGCATCCAGACCGATCAGGGCGTGGTCGCTTTCACCACCAGTATCGGCGTGGCCGAGCGCCTGGAGGGCGATACCAGCATCGACGCCATGCTGTCGCGCGCCGACATCGCGCTTTATTCCGCCAAGCGCTCGGGTCGCAACAAGGTGGCGGTGGGCTAGGGGCGACGTTAAACTACGCCCCATGACGACGATCCGCCTGCTTCCCCCCACCCTGGTCAACCAGATCGCCGCCGGCGAGGTGGTCGAGCGCCCGGCCTCTGCGGTCAAGGAGCTGATCGAGAATTCCATCGATGCCGGGGCCTCGCGCATCGACGTGGTCCTGGTCGAGGGCGGGCAGGCGCTGATCTCTGTCACCGATGACGGCGGCGGCATGAGTCCCGACGAGATGGAGCTGGCGGTGGAACGCCACGCCACCTCCAAACTGCCCGACGATGATCTGGTGCGCATCCGCTTCCTGGGATTTCGCGGCGAGGCCCTGCCCTCCATCGGCTCGGTGGCGCGCCTGACCCTGACCAGCCGGCCCAAGGGCGCCGAGAGTGCCTGGAGCCTCAGCGTGGAGGGCGGGGCCAAGGGACGGCCAAGTCCCGCCGCCCTCTCCCATGGCACCCGCATCGACGTCCGTGACCTGTTCTACGCGACTCCGGCACGGCTCAAATTCCTCAAGGCGCCCCGTACCGAGCTGACCCATGCCGCCGACGTCATCGAGCGTCTGGGCATGGCCCATCCCGACATCGCCTTTTCCCTGTCCGACGCCAGCCGCAAGATCCTCGATCTGGCGGCAAAGAGGGGAGAGGCGGGGGCGGCGCGGCTGGCCCGCATCGCCCAGGTGGTGGGCCGTGAGTTCGAAGCCAACGCCCTGGCCCTGGACGCCGAGCGCGACGGCGTGCGCCTGACCGGCTGGGCCGGGCTGCCCACCTACAACCGGGCCACCGCCGGCGCCCAATACCTCTTCGTCAACGGCCGTCCGGTCAAGGATCGGCTGGTGATCGGCGCGGTGCGCGGCGCCTATCAGGACGTGCTGGCCCGCGATCGCCACCCGGTGGTGGCCCTGTTTCTGGAACTGGACCCCGAGCAGGTGGATGTCAATGTCCACCCCGCCAAGGCCGAAGTCCGGTTTCGCGATTCCGGGCTGGTGCGCGGTCTGATCGTCGGGGCCATCCGTCACGCCCTGGCCGCCGCCGGGCACCGCGCCAGCTCGACCGTTGCCAGCGCCACCATGGGGGCGTTGGGTGGACATGGCGGGGCGAATACCGGCCATTATTATCCGCCCGCCCGACCCTCCGGCCCGCAGATCCGTGCCGGCATCCAGGCCCAGGCGCCGTTGGGCCCGGTGGGCATGGGGCTGGCGGAAGCTTTGCCCGGCCTCAGTCTGCCGCCGGCAGGCCCCGCCAGTCGCGGCGACATCGTCGAGGCCGCGGAGGTGGAGTCCTTCCCCCTGGGGGCGGCGCGGGCCCAGTTGCACGACACCTATATCGTCGCCCAGACCGCAACCGGGCTGGTTATCGTCGACCAGCACGCCGCCCATGAGCGGCTGGTCTTCGAGCGCATGAAGCAGGCCCTGGCCGAGGGCGGCATCGCCCGCCAGGGGCTGTTGCTGCCCGAGGTGGTGGATCTGGGCGAGGCCGCCGCCGCCCGCCTCGGCGAGCGCGCCGAGGAACTGGCCAAACTGGGTCTGGTGGTGGAGGGGTTCGGCCCCGGCGCCGTGGTGGTGCGCGAAGTGCCGGCCCTGCTGGGCGACGGCGATGTCTCGGGGCTGATCCGCGATCTGGCCGACGAACTGGCCGAATGGGGCGCCTCTACGGCACTGGAGGAGCGCCTGCTGGACGTCTGCGCCACCATGGCCTGCCACGGCTCGGTGCGGGCCGGGCGCCGGCTCTCCATCCCCGAGATGAACGCCCTGTTGCGTGGCATGGAGGCGACGCCCCTGTCGGGCCAGTGCAATCACGGGCGGCCCACCCACGTTTCCCTCGATCTTTCCGATATCGAAAAGCTGTTCGGGCGGCGCTAGATGTGACGAGTTGGAAGCGGCATTCCAGCCCTTGACCGCCGTCAAGTACCATATCAAATTACTTGGATATTGTCGCCTTCGTTCGCTGAAACGAAGGAAATCAGCCATGAGAAAGACCGACCATTACCGTAAGCATCACGACGACCTTCGCGGGATCGTCTCCCGCCTCGAGCCCATGCTGGACGTCGGTCGCATCACCGCCGCTCCGGCTTCGGTGTCGGCGGTGGTCCTGGATCTGTTCGGAAAGTTCTCCATCCATCTCGCCATCGAGGACGGAACCCTGTACCCCAAATGCGCCAGCCATGCCGATTCGAAGCTTCGGCAGATTGCCGCCAGTTTCCAGGCCGAGATGGGAACCCTGAAGGCCCGCTTCGACAGCTATAAGCGCGACTGGGCCGGGCCGCTGGCCATCGGCCGCGATCCCGCCGGCTTCGTGGCGGCGACGCGTGAAATCCTGGGATTGCTGAAGGCGCGGGTGGAGCGCGAGGAGCACCAGCTTTACGACCTGATCGACCAGGCAGCCTGACTCCCTCCGTCAGGATGCCCCGGACGGTGGTGGGGGGATGCTCCCCCCCTTCCCTATCTCCCCGCCACCGTCAATCCATCGATCCTGAGAGTCGGGCAGTCGATGCCGTGCCGCAGGACCAGATCGCTGGCCGGGGTCAGGTTCAGGAAAATGTCCTTGAGGTTGCCGGCCACCGTCACTTCATTGACGGGAAAGGCGATCTCGCCGCCGCTGATCCAGAAGCCCGAGGCGCCGCGCGAGTAATCGCCGGTGACGCCGTTGACCCCCTGGCCGGACAGATCGGTGACGTAGAAGCCCTCGGGGATGTCATGGATCATCTCGGCAGGCGTGATGTGTCCGGCTTCCAGGTAAAAATTACTGGCCGAGGGCGAGGGCGGCGACGAGGTTCCCCGGCTGGCATGGCCGGTGGATTTCAGGCCCAATTGCCGGGCCGAACGCAGATCCAGCAGCCAGGTGGTCAGCACCCCGTCCTCGATGATGGCGCGCCGGGTGGTGGGAATGCCCTCGCCGTCGCAGGGGCGCGAGCGCAGGCCGCGCATGCGGTGTGGATCGTCGATGACCCTGATGCCCTTGGCGAAGACGGCCTGTCCCAGCTTGTCCTTGAGAAAGCTGGTGCCCCGGGCCACCCCGGCGCCGTTGATGGCTCCGGCCAGACTGGACAGCAGGCCGCGGGCGACGCGGGGGTCGTAGATCACCGGCACCTGCCTGGTGGGAACCTTGCGGGCGCCCAGGCGGCGGACGGCGCGGCGTCCGGCCTCGGCCCCGATCTCCTCGGGTGGGCGCAGATCGGCCAGGAACACCGCCGAGGAATAATCGTAATCCCGCTCCATGCCGCCGGTCTCGGCGGTGCCGGCCAGTACCGAGACCGACAGGGACGAAGAGGTCACCGCATAGGAATAGGAGAAACCGTTGGAGCCGACGATGGCGACACCGGATCGGCCCCAGCCGGCCTCGGCACCCTCGGAATTGGTGACGCCATCCACGGCGCGGGCGGCATCCTCGCCGGCCCGGACCATGTCGATCAGCCGCTCGGCACTGGGTTCGGTGGGGTCGCAGACCTCCAGCTCGGGGAATGAGCGGGCCAGATCGGCGGGGTCGGCCAGGCCGCAATAGGGATCCTCGGGCACGGCGCGGGCCATGGCCAGGGCGCGCTCCACCAACTCGGTCAGGGCGGCGGGCGAACGGTCCGAGGACGAGACGAAGGCCTGGCGCTTGCCCATCAGAACCCGGAGGCCCACATCGCCGGATTCGGCTCGCTCCAGACGCTCCAGGGCGCCCAGGCGCAGGCCCACCGATAGCGAGGTGGAATCGATCAGCACCGCGTCGGCGGCCTCGGCCCCGGCCTTTCTGGCCTTGGCGACCAGATCACCCAACAGGTCGAGCGGTGTAATCGCGGACGAACCGGACATGGCGGAGCCTCCAGAAAAGGGTATTCAGGCTAGCCCGGTTTCTTCCACGGGGTAAAGGGGGCATCGGGTTCGACGCCGCACCGTCACGGCAGCGGCGACAGTCCGATGACCAGGGGATGCAGCGCGATCAGGACCGGATACAGCACAATGCCGCTGGTGATCCGCACCCAGCCCAGTTCGGCCAGCAGCGCCCGCCAATCCAGCGGCCCGGCGGCCCGCTCGGCCCAATCCTGCCATTGCTCCCAGCCCAGGGATTGGCGGCGCTTGGCATCGAGCACCCTGGACCCCACCAGGCACAGCACGAACAGCGGCACGAACAGCATCAGCCCGGCCAGATGGCCGTTGGGGATGATATGGGCGCCGCTCCACAATCCCAGGCCCCAGATGATGGGGTGGCGGGTCAGGCGCACGATGCCCGGCCGGCAAGGGTCATAGCCGCGACCGCCGGGGCCGATGGAAAAGGGGTTGGGACTCGTCATTCCCGCCGCCAGCAGCAGGCAGGTGAAGGGCATGGCCAGCAGCGGTGCCCAGCGCATCCAGCCCCGCTGCTCCCACATGACGATGGTGGGGGCGTCGATGGCGGCGGCCACCACCCAGACCAGCAGCAGGGTCGAGAGCACGGAATAGCCGCCATAAAAGCCGGTCTTGCCCAGGCGGGCCTCGGCCCAATGGCGCAGGGGCCGCAGATTGGTCAGGGAATGGGCACCGAGAAAGGCGGCCACCGCCATCACCAGATGACCATAGCCGCCGGTCAGCGCCATCTAAAGGCCCTTGAGCGACAGGTGGTGCAGGCGGGCGCAGGCCACCAGGGTGTTGCGCAGCAGGCAGGCGATGGTCATGGGGCCGACGCCGCCCGGCACCGGGGTGATGGCGCCGGCGACCTTGACCGCCGAGGCGAAATCCACGTCGCCCACCAGCTTGCGGCTGCCGTCGGGCAGCTCGATGCGGTTGATGCCCACGTCGATGACGGTGCAGCCCGGCTTCAGCCAGTCGCCCTTGACCATCTCGGCCTTGCCCACGGCGGCGATGACGATGTCGGCGCGGCGCACCACGCCGGGCAGATCCCTGGTCTGGGAATGGGCCACGGTGACGGTGCAGCTTTCCTTGATCAGCAATTGGGCCATGGGTTTGCCGACGATGTTGGAGCGGCCGATGACCACGGCGTCGAGGCCGCCCAGCTTGCCCAGGGTGTCCTTCAGCAGCAGCAGCGATCCCAGCGGCGTGCACGGTACCAGGGAATCGCCGCCGGCGGCCAGGCGTCCCGCATTGACGGGGTGGAAGCCGTCCACGTCCTTGGCGGGGCTGATGGCTTCGATGACCCTCTGGGTATCGATATGCTTGGGCAGGGGCAGCTGGACCAGGATGCCGTGGACCTGGGGATCCTTGTTGAGGGCCTCGATCAGCAGCAGCACTTCATGCTCGGGGGTGTCGGCGGGCAGCTTGTGCTCGAACGAGTTCATGCCCGCTTCGACTGTGCGCTTGTGCTTGGTGCGCACATAGACCTGGCTGGCCGGATCCTCGCCCACCAGCACCACCGCCAATCCCGGAGTGATCTTGTGGTGCTCGACCATCTCGGCCACGCGGGCGGCGACGGATTCCCGCACCTTGGCCGAAAACAGGTTGCCGTCGATCAGTTTCGCATCAGTCATTTTGTCTCGCCATCCACTCGTCGAGGCGCTGCCGCAAATCCACGGCATCGCCGGAAATCAAGATCACCTTGCGCCGGTCGGTGGCGCCCTGGACGATCTCCATATCGGTCTTGGGCACCTTCCAGGCCTTGGACAACAGCTTGAGCAGGGCGGCATTGGCCTTGCCGTCCTCGGGCACCGCCGTTACCTGGGCCTTCAGCACCATGGACCCGTCCGCCTCGGGCGTCGCGCCCATGATGCGGTCGCGGGACGCCTTGGGGGTCAGCTTGACCGCCACCTTCAGTCCGGTCGCGACCGGGGTGAACGGCGACGGGGTCACAATGTGCCGACGACGCCCATCAGCCGCTCGATGACCATTTTCAGGAACATGATGATCAGCCACAGCGCGATGGGCGACACGTCGACGGCCCCGAAATCGGGCAGCACCCGGCGGATGCGCCACAGCACCGGCTCGGTCAGCCTGGCCAGCACGTCGCCGATGCTGCGCACCATGTGGTTGTAGGTGTTGATGACGCCGAAGGCCAGCAGCCAGCTGTAGATCACCATGGCCACGACCACGTACATATAGAGGTCGAGGGCGTAGTAAATGACCGTCAATAGCGGGATCAGAATGATGCTCATGGCCTCGTCCAACCGTCAGGATTGATCGCGGCCCAACCCTATCTCCGGGCGTCTTGTCGCGCAAGGCCACCGATGCCATCTTTACTCGATCACGAAAGGGAGGATCGGTGATGAACGACCAGGAACAGAGTCTGATGCCCAAGCTGGACATGACGAGACGCGGCTTCGTCTCGGCGGCGGTGCTCGCCACCGGCTACGCCCTGGCGGTCAGTCCGGCCGGCGCCGAGGCCATCGCCACCGATACCAAGGGCCTGGCGGCGGGGGCGGTGATGATTCCCACCGCCGGCGGAACCGGCATGCCCGCCTATGCGGCCATGCCCGAGGGCAAGGGACCGTTCGCCACCATCCTGGTGGTTCAGGAGATCTTCGGCGTTCACGAACATATCCGCGACGTCTGCCGCCGTCTGGCCAAGCTGGGCTATCTGGCGGTGGCCCCGGAACTCTATTTCCGCCAGGGCGATCCCTCGATCCTCACCGACATTCCCACCATCTTGTCCTCCATCGTCGCCAAGGTGCCCGATGCCCAGGTCATCGCCGACCTGGATGCCACCGCCGCCTGGGCCGCCGCCAATGGTGGCGATGCCGCGCGTCTTGGCATCACCGGCTTTTGCTGGGGTGGACGCATCGTCTGGCTGTACGCCGCCCATAACCCCAAGCTGAAGGCCGGCGTGGCCTGGTACGGCAAGCTGGCGGGAGATGCCTCGGTCCTGAACCCGAAGCATCCGGTGGATGTGGCCGCCGAGCTGAAGGCGCCGGTGCTGGGACTATACGGCGGTGCCGATCAGGGCATTTCCCAGGATTCGGTGGAGAAGATGCGCGGTGCGGTCAAACTGGCCCACTCCAAGGTCGACATCGTCGTCTATCCCGACGCTCCCCACGCCTTCCACGCCGATTACCGCCCTTCCTACCGCGAGGCGCCGGCCAAGGATGGCTGGGCGAAATTGGCGGCATGGTTCAAGGCCAACGGCCTGGGGTGAGGGTCTTCTTACGCCTTTCGGCCGTCTGGCCGAAAGGCGTAACCGGGCGTGCTCCGCGATTCACGGCTTGACCACAAGCTTTGTAAGGGAATAGTTTCGACCCGAAACATAAGCGAGACGAAGTTATCTCGCGACCAAAAACGTCTTCGGGGAGAAATCATGAGTCACCGTAAGCAGGTTCCGGCCGCCACCATCGAGGATTGCGTCTCGGTTCTTCTCGATCGCAGCGCTGATCTGCTGGAGGCGGCGGGCAGTCTCATGAATGTGGAAGGCGCCATATTGTTCAATCTCAAGGCCTGGGCGACGGTGCGGGGGCTGGCCGACCGCCTGGCTCAGGACAATCCCCGCGCCGGGGCGCTGGCCAGTTATGCCGAATACGCCACATCGGGAATGATGTCGCGGCCGGTGGAGGGTGGTGCCGGTCTGGGGGCCTTGGCCCATCTCGACCGTCATGCCGCCCAATTCGTGCTGGCCGGCGGCAGCACCGCCAAGGCGCGCGAGAAGGTGGTGCGGCTGTTTGGCGGGGCCAGGATGTCGCCGGGCCTTCCCTTCGACGAATGGCTGCTCGATGAAGTCCGTTCGTGCCTGATGGAGCCCCGGTCCACCTTGGGTTGATTGCTGGTTTTTCCGGCCTGTACCGCGCGTAGTAAACGCAGCCGAATTCGACGAAATATGTTGCGCCGCAGCGTGACGCGCGCAATATCCCCTCATTGAGCGGGTATGCGCGACGGGCGGGGGCGATGAGCAAGATATTGCTGGCCGAGGATGTGGATGGGGCTCGGGTTCTTTACCGGACCATTCTGGAAGCGGCGGGGCACGTGGTCACCGAGGCCTGTGACGGCTGCCAGTGTCTCGACCGGCTGATCTCGGGGGCGTTCGACCTGCTGGTGACCGACGTGGTGATGCCGGGGCTGGACGGCGTCGAGGTCATCAAGGCGGCCCGCAACATCCGCCCGGGCCTGCCGATCATCGCCATTTCGGGTGGTGAGCCGGATTTCCCGGCGGCGGCGGCTTTGAACCTGTCTTCCATGTATGGAGCCGACGTGGCGCTGTTCAAGCCCTTCAAGGCCGAGCGCCTGATCGAAGCCGTGCGCAGCCTGCTGGGTTAGCTTCGCATCAGGGTGCGCAGGGTGGCTTCCAGGCCTTTGGCCAGGGCGTCCTGAATCTCCGCCGGCTGGGCGGCGATGGCGACGGCGATGCTGCCCAGGGGATCGCTTTTCAGAAGATCATAGCCGGTCGAGGTCAGTTCGAGGCGATGGCGGCGGCGGTCATCCGCTTCCGGGCGGCGTTCCACCAGTTTCTTGCGGACCAGGGCCGAGATGGTCTGGCTGGCGGTGCCGCTGGTGGTGGCATGATATTGCGCGAAGGCGGTGACGGTGCGGGCCTCGGGAACGGCATCGGCCAGATAGCGCAGCGCGCTCCATTGGGCCGGGTTCAAGCCGTCCGAGAACGCAGCTCCGTTGGCCAGGCGCAGAATCTGCGCCATGATTTCGGCGGCCGCACGGGCCGAGAAGCGGTTTCGGGAATTACCATCCATCATACCCCATCATGGCATGGGGTTTTGGTGCAATGCAACGTACCGGGAGTTTAGGACGCGCTAATCCGTTCGATGCAGCCTTTTGTCATAAGGAAAAAGGCATCCTGCGGCGAATCGCCGGTCAGGGCCTCGGCGGGATCAAGGCCGAGGTAAAGTCCGCGCAGCACCCGCCCGGCGATCCCGTGGCTGACGGCGATCACCTTGTCGCCGGGGCCAAGCTCGGACAGCCATTCCCCCAGACGCGCCGCCAATGCGGCGTGAGTCTCGCCCCCAGGGCAACGGAATACCCAATGGTCGAGGCCGGAACCGGTCATGGTTTCGGGATGGCGGGCGGCCAATTCCGCCTTGGGCAGTCCCGACCATCGGCCGGTATGGACCTCGCGCAGGCGCTCGTCGAAGGTGATGGAGCGGAAATCCAGTCCGGCCACCTCGCACAGGATGCCGGTGGTCTGGGTGCAGCGGCCCAGGGGGCTGGAAATCACCCGCCAGCCAGGCTCATCGCTCAGCATGTCGCGGAGCTTGAGACCATAACCGCGCGCCTGGGCCGCCCCCTTGGAGGTCAGCGGCGAATCGCCGTGACCCTGGACGCGGCCCTCTTGGTTCCAGACGGTCTCGCCGTGGCGGACCAGGATGATTTTCGGCACCCTGGACTCAGCCCCTGAGCTCGCCGCCGGTGGCCTTGGCGACGGCGGCGACGATGCGGGTTCCCACCGCCTCGATCTCCTCGTCGGTCAGGGTCTTGTCCACCGGCTGCAGGGTGACGGTGATGGCCAGGGACTTCTTGCCCGGGGCCACCTTGTCGCCCTCGTAGAGGTCGAACAGGGTGACATCGGTGATCAAGGCCTTGTCGGCGCCCTTGGCGGCGCGGATGACGGCATCGGCGCCCACCTGGGCATCGAGGATGAAGGCGAAGTCGCGGTCCAGGGGCTGCAGCGCCGAGGCCTTGAGCAGCGGCTTGGCCTTGGTGGATTTGGCCTTGGGGCTCGGCAGCGCCTCGAGGAACAGCTCGAAGCCGACCACCGGACCCTTGACGTCCAGCTGGGCCAGGATGCCCGGATGCAGCTCGCCGAAATGGCCGACAGCCTTGTTGCCGAGCTTCAGGGTGCCGGAGCGGCCGGGATGGTACCAGACGGGGGCCTCGGCGACGATTTGCAGCGATTCGGGATTGCCGCCGGCGGCGGCCACCGCCGCCAGGGCGTCGGCCTTGGCGTCGAAGGCGTCGACGGCACGGGCGGGCTCGGCCCAATGGCGATGACGGGCCTTGCCGGCGCGGATGCCGGCGGCGACCTGACGCTGCTGGCCCGGTTCGGGGCCGTCGAATTGCGGTCCGAGCTCGAACAGGCCCAGATCCTTCATGCCGCGATCGGCATTGCGGCCGGCGGCGGTCAGCAGGTTGGGCAACACCGACGGACGCATGACGTCCAGATCGGCGGAGATGGGATTGGCCAGATGCATCTCGGGGGCACCGCCACCGAACATCCTGGCCTGGGCCGCAGGCAGGAACGACCAGGTGACGGTCTCCACCAGACCCCTGGTGGCCAATTGCCGGCGCACCCAGCCGGCGCGGCGCTGGGACGGCGTCAAGACCGGCTTGGGCATGGGCGGACGGGGCAGGGGCACCGATGGGATATTGTTGTAGCCGTTGATGCGGATGATCTCTTCCACCAGATCATGCTCGGCGGTGATGTCGCCGCGCCAGGACGGCGGATTGACCAGCAATCCGTCCGCATGTTCGGCCACGGCGCAGCCGAGATCGTTGAGGATGGTCTCCATGCCCGGCAGGGACACCTCGACACCGCCCAATTCGGCGACCCGACGCGGACGCAGGACGATGGATTTCTGCCAGTCGGGCTCGGTGCCGGCGATCACCGGTTCCGAGGCCTCGCCGCCGCACAGATCGAGGATCATGCGGGTTGCCAGTTCCATGGCCGGGACCACGAAGGCGGGATCGACGCCGCGCTCGAAGCGGAAGCGGGCATCGGACAGGATGTCGAGCTTGCGTCCGGTGGCGGCCGTGCGGATGGGATCGAAATAGGCCGCTTCCAGGAAGACCTCGGTGGTGGCCTCGGTGCAGCCCGAAGCCTCGCCGCCCAGGATGCCGGCCAGGGCCTCGGGGCCGTTGTCGTCGGCGATGACGGTCATGCCGGCTTCCAGGGTATAGGTCTTGCCGTTGAGGCCGGACAGAATCTCGCCGTCCTTGGCCAGACGGGCGCGGATGTCGCCCTTGACCTTGGCGGCGTCGAAGACGTGCAGCGGCCGGCAGAGGTCGTAGGCGAAGAAATTGGTGATGTCCACCAGGGCCGAGATCGGCCGCAGACCGATGGCGGCCAGACGGTCCTTCAGCCATTGCGGACTGTCGGCGTTCCTGACGCCCCGAATCAGACGGCCGGCGAAGATCGGGCAGGCATCGAGAGTCTCGGGGGTGAAGTCGAGGCGCACATTGATGGGGGACTTGAAGGTGCCGGGGACCGGCTCGACCTTCAACGGCTTCAGCCGTCCCAGACCATAGGCGGCCAGATCGCGGGCGATGCCGCGCACCCCCAGGCAATCGACCCGGTTGGGAGTGACCGAAATCTCGATCATGGGATCGAAGCTCATGATGTCCAGCAGCCTGGCGCCCACGGCGACGGTGACGTCCAGCTCGGCGATGCCGTCATGGTCCTCGCCCAGCTTGAGCTCGCGCCACGAGCACATCATGCCCTGGCTTTCGACGCCGCGGACCTTGCCCTTCTTCAGCACATCGCCGGTGACCGGGATGAAGGTGCCGGGCTGGGCCAGGATGACCTTGAGGCCGACCCGCGCATTGGGGGCGCCGCAGACCACCTGGAGGATGCCCGACCCGCTGTCGACCTTGCACAGCTTCAGCTTGTCGGCGTCGGGATGCTTCTCCGCCTCGAGAATATGGCCGACGACGAAGCCGCCCAGATGCTTGGAGGGGTCGTCGATGCCCTCGACCTCGAGGCCGATATCGGTCAGGCCGGTCTCGATCTCGGCCAGGGTGGCCTCGGTGTCGAGATGGGTCTTCAGCCAGTCCAGCGTGAACTTCATCGGGTCAGCCCTCCCGAAAGCGTGGGAACGTCCAGCGGCACGAAGCCGTAATGCTTCAGCCAGCGCAGATCGGAATCAAAGAAGGTGCGCAGATCGGGAATGCCGTATTTCAGCATGGCCATGCGCTCGACGCCCATGCCGAAGGCGAAGCCCTGGTAGCGGTCGGGGTCGATGCCGCAATTGCGCAAGACGTTGGGATGGACCATGCCCGAGCCGCCGATTTCCAGCCAGCCGGCGCCGGGTCCGATCTTGAGTTCGCCGCCTTCGCGCGAACAGCCGATATCGACCTCGGCCGAGGGCTCGGTGAAGGGGAAGAAGCTGGGGCGGAAGCGCACCGGCACATCATCGACCTCGAAGAAGGCGCGGACGAATTCCAGCAGGCAGCCCTTGAGGTGACCCATATGGGTGATCTCGTCGATGACCAGACCTTCGATCTGATGGAACATCGGCGTGTGGGTCATGTCCGAATCGCAGCGATAGGTGCGGCCCGGCGCGATGATGCGGATCGGCGGCTGGTTGGCCAGCATGGTGCGGATCTGCACCGGGCTGGTATGGGTGCGCAGCAGGTGGCGGCCGCCTTCCGGCTTCTCGCCGAAATAGAAGGTGTCGTGCATCTGGCGCGCCGGATGCTCGGCCGGGATGTTCAGCGCCGTGAAGTTATGGAAATCGTCCTCGATATCCGGCCCCTCGGCCACGTCGAAGCCCATCTGGGCGAAGATGGCGCTCATCTCGTCCATGACCTGGGAGATGGGATGGATTCGGCCCATCGCCTCCGGCCGCGCCGGCAGGGTGACGTCGATGCGTTCACGCGACAGGCGCTCGTCCAGGGCCTTGGCCTCCAGCGAGGCCTTGGCGGAATCCAGGGCGGCGGCGATCTCGTCGCGGGCGGCGTTGAGCGCGGCACCGGCGGCCTTGCGCTCGTCGGGGCCCATGGCGCCGAGAGTCTTCATCAGGCCGGTGATGGTGCCTTTCTTGCCCAGCGCATTGACGCGGGCGGCTTCCAACTGGTCGAGCGTGGCGGCGGCGGCCGTGGCGGCCAAGGCTTCGGCGCGGAGCTGATCGAGGTCTTGCATGGGTTGTCTGATCCCCTATGACAGTCCCAAAGACGAGAAAAGGGGCCGCCCCACCAGGGCCGGCCCCTCTCCATACCATATGCTTCCCGGTGAGGAAGTCCTACTGGAGGGCGGCCTGAGCCTTTTCCACCAGCGACTTAAACGCCTCGGGCTCACGGATGGCGATGTCGGACAGCACCTTGCGATCGAGCGCGATGCCGGCCTTCTTCAGCCCGTCCATGAAGCGCGAATACGGCAGGCCGTAAGCGCGGGTACCGGCGTTGATACGCTGGATCCACAGGGCGCGGAAATTACGCTTCTTGGCGCGACGGTCGCGATAGGCATAACGCAGAGCCTTCTCGACCTTCTGGATCGCGACGCGGAAGCAGGTGCTGGAACGGCCGCGATAGCCCTTGGCCAGCTTGAGAATCTTTTTGTGACGGGCGTGCGTAGTGACGCCCCGCTTGACGCGAGCCATTTATCAGCCTCCGTACGGCAGGAAGTACTTCTCTTGAACGCGACATTGCTCTTTACCTTGCCGGTACCGGTGAGCTTGAACCGCTTCTTGGCGGAGCTCTTGGTCTTCATCTTGGGCATTTTCGCTTATCCTTGGTCTGAATGGTTCAGCGTAGTGAACGGCAAGGCAGCCCTAACAGCCCTGTCCGTTCAGGAAGGGGAAGCTTATAGCTTGGGCAAAAGGCGATTGCAAGCGGCCGGAATCGCCCCGGCGGGAATCACCGGCGGTTGACCACCCGGATTCCCGCCGCCACCAGGACCATGGCTCCCATCAGGCCCGTGGTGATGCGCTCGCCCAGCAACAGGGCGCCGAACAGCATGCCGAACAACGGCGTCAGGAATGAGAAGGCCGAGAGCCTTGTGGCGGGATAGCGCGAGATCAGCCAGAACCACGTCAGATACGAGGCGAAGGCGACGATGACGATCTGGCCCGCCAGCGAGGCCCAGGCCAGGGCCGAGGGATCGCGGATGCCCGTCTCGCCCAGCAGGAATGAGGCCAGGGGCAGCAGGATCGCCGACACGCCCAGCTGATAGAGCAGGGTCTTGCCGGGGCTGATGGCGGCAAGGCGGGTGGTGCGGATGAGAACGGTGGTGGCGCCCCACATCAAGGCCGCCCCCAGCAGCATCACGTCACCGATCAGCTGGCGGGAATCGGGCAGGGTCAGGCTGTCGCCGAAGGCCAGGACCAAGCCGGCGAAGGCCGCCACCAATCCCATTCCCTGAAGCAGGGTCAGGCGCTCGGCCGGGACCAGCAGGTGCAGGGACAGGGCGACCACGAAGGGAGCGGTATAAAGGAACACCACCGCGCGTGACGCTGGGGTGAACTCCAATCCCCAATAGATCAGGGCGAACTCGCCGGCGAACAGCGTTCCCGCCGCCAGACCGGCCGGCAGCGAGCCGTCGGAGCGGAACAGGGAGATGCCGCGCAGCCGCGACCAGCCCAGCAGCAGCAGCACGGCGCCGGCCGAGCGCAAGCCCGCCTGCAGCACCGGCGAAATCCCGGCATTGGCCACCTTGGCCGCCACCTGATTGAGGCCCCACAGGGCGCACAGCCCGACCATCAGCCCCATGGCCAGGGCGTCGAGATGGGGCTGCCGTCCGTCGCTCACGCCACTTCCATATGGAAGGCGGCGGCCATCAGGGCCTTGGTGTAGTCGGTGCGCGGGGCGGAGAACAGGTCTTGGGCCTTGCCGGCTTCGACCACGCGGCCGTCCTTCATCACCATCAGATCATCGGCCAGGGCGCGCACCACCCGCAGATCGTGGCTGATGAACAGATAGGCGAGCTGGTGCCGCGCCTGAAGATCGCGCAGCAGATCGACGATCTGGGCCTGGACCGAGACGTCCAAGGCGCTGGTGGGCTCGTCGAGGACGATGAATTTGGGCTTGAGGACCAAAGCGCGGGCGATGGCGATGCGCTGGCGCTGGCCGCCGGAGAATTCGTGTGGATAGCGGTCCTTGGTGGCGGGGTCGAGGCCCACTTCCTCCAGGGCGGCGACGATCAGGGCATCGCGCTCGGCCCCGGAGGCGATGTTGTGGACCTCCAATCCTTCCCCGACGATCTGGCCCACCGACAGGCGCGGCGACAGCGAGCCGTAGGGATCCTGGAACACCATCTGCATCTGGCGGCGCAGCGGCCGCAACTCGCCGGCGCGCATGGACTGGATGGCGGTGCCGCCGAAGCTGATGCCGCCCTCGGAATCCAGCAGGCGCAGCAAGGCCAGGCCCAGGGTGGTCTTGCCGGACCCGGATTCGCCCACCACGCCGATGGTGTGGCCCTGGCGGAGCTCCAGACTGATCCCGTCCACCGCCTTGATATGGCCGATGGTCTTGCGCCAGAGTCCGGCCTTGAGCGGGAACCACACCTTCAGATTCTGGGTCGCCATCACCACCGGGGCGCCTTCGGGCGGGCGGTGGGGCTTGCCCGTGGGTTCGGCGGCCAGCAGGCGCTTCGTATAGGCATGGGCGGGAGTGTCGAAGACCTGGGCCACCGGCCCGGCCTCGACGATCTCGCCCTGATTCATCACGCAGACGTGATCGGCCATCTTGCGCACGATGCCGAGGTCATGGGTGATGAACAGCAGGGCCATGCCCAGGCGGGCCTGCAGATCCTTCAGCAGGGCCAGGATCTGGGCCTGGATGGTGACGTCGAGGGCCGTGGTCGGCTCGTCGGCGATGAGCAGATCGGGCTCGCCGGCCAGGGCCATGGCGATCATCACCCGCTGGCGCTGGCCGCCGGACAGCTCGTGGGGCAGGGCCGACAGGCGCTTGTCGGCCTCGGGGATGCCGACCAGACGTAGCAGCTCGAGGACACGGGCACGAAGGGCGGCGCCGCGCATGCCCCGGTGCAGTTCCAGCACCTCGCCCACCTGATGCTCGATGGAATGCAGCGGGTTGAGCGAGGTCATGGGCTCCTGGAACACCATGGCGATGCGGCCGCCGCGAACGGCGCGCAGGATGGGCTCGGGCGCCCCCACCAGCTCGGCGCCGTCCAGGCGGATGGAGCCCTTGGGGTGGCGGGCGCGGGGATAGGGAAGCAATTGCAGGATGGAGAGCGCCGTCACCGACTTGCCCGATCCCGATTCGCCCACCAGGGCCAGGGTCTCGCCCTTGGCCAGGGTGAAGGACACGCCTTTGACGGCTTCGACGGGGCCGAAAGTGACGGCAAGGTCTTCGACGACCAGCAGGGGAGTCCGAGGGGCGGACGAAGTCATGCGTTCACTCCGAGGCAAGGCCAAGGGCCGCCGCGCCTTATGGCGCGTGAGCCAAGGGTGACGCAAGGCGCCCGCCCGGCGTTTGAGGGGCAAGAAGGACTCATCAATTGGTTTTCCTGGGGTCAAAGGCATCGCGCACCGCCTCGCCGACGAAGACCAGCAGCGACAGGAGGGCGGCGACGACGATGAAGCCGGTCAGGCCCAGCCAGGGGGCCTGCAGGTTCTCCTTGCCCTGGCGCAGCAGGTCGCCCAGGGAGGCCGAGCCCGGCGGCAGGCCGAGGCCGAGGAAGTCCAGGGCGGTCAGCGAGACGATGGAGGAATTGAGGATGAAGGGCATGAAGGTGACGGTCGCCACCATGGCGTTGGGCAGGACATGGCGGACCATGATGCGGCGATCGCTCATGCCCAGGGTCCGGGCGGCGCGCACATAATCGAAATTCCTGGCCCGCAGGAATTCGGCCCGGACTACGCCCACCAGATTGGTCCAGGAAAACAGCACCAGCACCAGCAGCAGGGTCCAGAAGCCCGGCTTGATGATCGACGCGATGATGATCAGGATCAGAAATTCCGGCAGGCCGCCCCAGATTTCCAGGAAGCGCTGGAAGGCCAGGTCGATCTTGCCGCCGAAATAGCCCTGCACCGCGCCCGCCGCCACGCCGATGATGGTGCTGACGACGGTCAGGGCCAGACCGAACACGATGGAAAGGCGCAATCCGTAGATCAGCCGCGCCGCCACGTCGCGGCCCTGATCGTCGGTGCCGAGCGGGTTCTCGGCCGAGGGCGGCGCCGGATGCTTGACCAGCGGATCGTAATTGATGGCGCGGTAGTCGAAGCGGACCAGGGGCCACAAGGCCCAGCCGTGTTCGGCGATCTTGGCGGTGATGTAGGGATCGCGGTAATCGGTATAGGTCAGGAAGTCGCCGCCGAAAGTGATCTCGGGGTAATCCTTGACCATGGGGGCATAAAGGGCGCCGTCATAGGAGACCAGGATCGGCCGGTCATTGGCCACCAGCTCGGCGGCCAGGGTGACCATGAACAGGGCCAGGAAGATCCACAGCGACCAGAATCCGCGGCGATTGCGGCAAAAGGCGTCCAGGCGCCGACGGTCGAGGGGGGTCAGGCGCATGGAGAGGCTCCGCCGGAAAGGCTGGGTTCACCACAGAGACACAGAGACACAGAGGCGGCACAGAGAAAAAGGAAGGACTTTTTCCCTCTGTGTTTTCTCTGTGTCTCTGTGTCTCTGTGGTCCATCCCCGGCGAGCCACGGGAATGCCTTTGGAGGTTCAGCCCGATCCTCATCCGCCTCTCCCCTCGAAATCGATGCGCGGATCGACCCAGTGATAGGTGAGGTCGCTGACCAGATTAAGCACCAGGCCCAGCAGCGAGAAGGCGTAGAGCGTCCCGAACATGACCGGGTAGTCGCGGTTGCTCACCGCCTCGAAGCCCAGCAGGCCGATACCGTCCAGGGAAAAGATGATTTCGATCAGCACCGAGCCGGTGAACAGGATGCCGACCAAGGCGCGGGGAAAGCCGGCGACGATCAGCAGCATGGCGTTCCTGAAGATATGGCCGACCAGCACCTGACGCTCGGACAGGCCCTTGGCGCGGGCGGTGACCACGTATTGCTTGTTGATCTCTTCCAGGAACGAGTTCTTGGTCAGCATGGTCAGGCCGGCGAAGCCGCCGACCACCAGGGCGGTGACCGGCAGGGCCAGATGCCAGAAGTAATCCACGGCGCGGGCCGCCCAGGAGGCGCCCTCCATGCCCGGCGAGGACAGGCCGCGCAACGGGAACCACGAGACATACGTGCCGCCG